>PKER01000269.1 GCA_002919115.1 bacterium | reverse complement strand
GCTCGGCAAGCTCCGCGGCCCGCTTGCGATCGCCGAGGCGCGCGGCCGCCACGGCGGCGCCGCTTCGCCACGAGCGGAACGAAATCGCGGGGCTCACCAGCCCCAGCCCAGCGAAGATCTCCCCCGCCCGTTCGAACTCCCGGAGGGCGTCGGCCGCCCTGCCGGCCTCGAGCAGGACGTGGCCGCGGGCCTCCAGCCAGTGGGGGAACTCGAAGTCCTCGCGGAATCCCGGCTCGCCGGCCCAGGACTCGAGCGTCGCGGCCGCGGCCTCCGGCTCTCCGCCCTCGAGCTGCGCGAGGGCGAGCGCACCAGCCGCGCGCGGCAGGCCGATCCCCCAGCCGAGGCGCGCGCCGTCCAGCGAAGCCTGCGCGCGCCTCCGAATCTCCCCGACGTCCCCACGCCCGAGCGCGATGAGCAGGTGGACGAACTCCAGCGCCGCGAGCTCGAGCGCAGACCCCTGGGCGCCCGCGGCGTCCCCGAACCGTCGCGCCAGCTCCTCCGCCTCCTCGACGTCGCCGCAGGACGCCGTCGCCATCGCGGCGATGCGGAAGGCGACGCCGTCCTCGTCCACCGAGCCGAGGGTCCTCGCTGCCCGGCGGGCCAGCTCCAGCACCCGCTCACGCGGCTCGGCGGCATACAGGCGCTCCAAGGCTGCGAAGCCGAGCACCGCACGCCCGATCGGCAGCGCGTCGAGGTCGTCTCGCCCTAGCAGCGCCTCGAGCTGCGCGCGCGAGCGGTTCCGCCGCGCGGCGTCGTGGCTCCCCGACATCGCCTCGCCCGCGGCGGCCCACCAGGCGAGCGGGGAGCCCGTGCCCTCGAGCTCCGCCGCCGCCACGGCGAACACGTCGGCGGACGCGGCGAACCGGCCGCGGATCCCGAGGATCCGGCCCAGGTTCATGAGCGCGAGCGCCCGCTGGTCCCTGTCGGCGAGCTCCGCCGCCGCCTCGCGGATCAGCTCCATGCCCCGCGGCGATCCAGCGGTGGCCTCGGCCAACCCCAGCTCGAACAGGATCTCCCCCCGCCGCTCGAGCCCGCCGCCCTCGCGCAGGGCGCGCTCGAGGTACTGGGCCGCCGACGACGGGGCACCGCGCACCCGCGCCTGCTCCGCCGCCTTGACGAGCGCCTCCACGACCCAGGCCTCGCGGCCCGGGATCGCGCGCAGCAGGTGGGCCGCCACCCGCTCGGGCTCGGCCGAACTCGCGTGCAGAGCCCGCGCCGCCTCGAGGTGGCCCGCGGACCGCTGCCCCTCCGGGATCTCGGCGCGCACGGTCTCGCGGATCAGGGGGTGCGCGAACGCGACGGGGTCGATCGAAGCGAGCAGGTCCGCGGCGCGCAGCGCGTCGGCGGCGTCCCGCGCGGCGTCGAGCTCGAGCCCCGCGACGTGCGCGGCCTGACCAAGCTCGGCGCCGTCGCCCGTGATCGCCGCAGCGAGCGCGAGCTTTCGCGCGGAGCCGGGCAGCCGTCCCAGGCGCGCGAGCAGGTGGCGGCGCAGGGCCGGCGGGTTCAGTCGCGCCAGGCGCTCCGCCGCCGCAGCCGTCGGCTCGAGCCCTTCCGCGAGGACGGCGCTGAGCAGCCCGCGGACGTACAGCGGGTTGCCACCCGTGACCACCATGCAGGCGGCGCAGAACGCGTCCTCCGCTTGGGGAAGCTGGGCGCGCACGAGATCCTCGACCGCGGCGCGGCTCAGCGGGCGAAGCACGATGTGGGTCGCCCCGCGGTGCCCCACCAGCTCGCTGACCGCGCGCTCATCGCCCTCGGGCTCGCCGGTCCGCAGCCCCAGCGCGATCGCGACCGGCAACTCGCCAAAGCGCTGCGCGAGGTAGTGGAGGAAACGCACGGAGGGCTCGTCAGCCCATTGCACGTCGTCGACGACGACCAGGAGCGGGCCCTCAGCGCACGCGCCCGCGACCAGCGCGTGCAGGCCGTGCATGACCGCGGCCGACCGGTCGAGCCCAGCATCCAGCGCGGCGCTGCCGCTCTGCGCGCTCGGGTCGAACAGGGGCCGCACCGGGGCGATGCGGCCCGACCAGAATGCCTCGTCGCCGCCCGCCCGGCGCTCGACCTCGTCGGCGAGCAGCTGCAGGACGACGCCGAACCCGAGCGGCCGCTCGAGCGGCGAGGCCGTGGCCCAGAGCACGCGCGCCTCGGCGGAGACGCGTTCGCTCAGCGATCGCAAGAGCGTCGACTTGCCGATGCCGGCCGGGCCTTCGGCCACGGCGAGACCGCCGGCCCCTTCGCCCGCCGCCGCCACCAATCCCTCGAGCGCGCCAAGCTCGCCGTCCCGCTCGAGGAGCATTCCTTGCCCTGCGCCCAGCCGCATGTCCTGATGCTCGCCGTCCGGCGGGAGCTTATGGGGCGCGGCGCGGATGGGGCGGGAAGCGTCGCCGTCCGCCGCGAGCCCGAGGCGGCCGGGACCCCGTCAGGCGCGGCGGCCTTCACGACGCGCCCCGCCATCCTCGCCTGCCGCTTTGCCTTCTTGACCGCCTTGCGGGCCCGCCGCAGACGGCGCTGCGCGCGCTTCCTGGCGCTCGGCGTGCTCGCCCGCCTCAGCTCGCGCTTGGCCCGCTTCGCCCGCGCGCGCGCCCAGCCGAGGGCCTTGCGCTTGGCGCGCTTGTGGGCCCGCGCCCGCGAGCAGTCGAGGCCGGTCTCGGTGCCGCCGGCCGCGACCGTGCCGAAGAGCTGCGTTCCCGTCCAGGCCCCGTCGCCGATGGCGAAGCCCATGCCGGCGGTGCGCGTCCTGACCCCGTGGAGGTCGAGCATGTTGCTGTTGTGCCCCGGGCTCTTGCGCCAGAGGGTGAAGAACCGCTTTGGGCTGGGCGGCACGAAGAACACCTGGGCGATGTTCTCGCCGACGGACCCCGGATAGCCCGCGGCCTGCGCGCGGTCCGTCGGGCCATCCCCGTCGGGGTTGACGTGATCGAAGAAGCCCCGGTCGATCATGTCCTGGCTGTGCTGCCTCGCGACCGTGCGCAACGTGGGGTCGTGGGTCAGCACGGGGACACCGCGCTCGGCGCGGTAGACGTTCACGAGGCAGAGCAGCGCGTCCTCGGCCTCGGTGACGTTCTCGGGGGTGATGGCCGCGCCCGCCCCGGGGCAGATCGCCGCCGAGGCCGGCGCAGGCATGGCGGCGGCGAGCGTCGCAAGCAGCGCGAGCGACGCTGCGCCGAGCGCGCGCCTCAAGCCTTCGCCCCTGACCCTCATCCTCTACGGGAGCTTAGGCGAGAGCCACGGGGCCCGTCCAGCAACACGGGGTCCCGTTCTCGCGACCGCGGAGTCATCCGGGAAGCAGGCGCTCGGCGACCGCGCCCACGCGCCCGTTCAGCCCTGGCTGCCGTCTTCCGGCAACGTGGGCTGAACGCGCAGGCGCGCGGGGCGCGCTCAGCCCGCTCTGCCGTCGCCCGGGAACGCGGGCCGGATCCCGGGGACGCAGGCCGGCCTGCGGCGACCCGCCCAGGATCCGTGCGCATGCGGCCTGCGCGCGTAGCCAGCCGCCCGGGCCGCGGGCCTCCACGAGCCCACGCGCCCGTAACCTGCCGCCGGCCCCAGGGATCCCTCGGCGCGCCGCTCCGGGCCCTGCCAGGGAGCTTCGGGGCCGGGGCGTTCGGGGCGCCGTTCGGCTGCCCGCCGGCCGCCTTGAGCCCGAAGCGGCGCCGTCGCGGTCGGCGCGAGCCCAAGCAGACCAGGCAGACTCAACAACACGAACGAAACGAGGATCTCACGTACTCGTTCCACGAACAATCCCCCCGGAGCAATGCCATGGTGTCGCTTTGCGTTGCCGGAAGCTACCACCGCCCAGGGCCCCTGACACCGAGGAAACAACCGGGGAATCAGTCCGCACAAATCCGCAAGCTCAGCCCACGATCCGCACGCGGCGCAGCATAGCCCGCCGCTGGTCGCCCGGGCCGCGCGCGGCCACGCGCACCCGGGCGCGCACCTTGCCGCCAGAGCGCAGCGCCCTGCGGGCGGCGCGGCGGGCCGCGGCGGGGATCCCGGGCGAGAGGCGTGTCGGCTGATCGGGATCCAAGGCGCTCTTGTGAGGCTTAAGCGCAAAGCGCCGGGTCTTGCCCGCCTGACGGACCGCGATCCGCCCGAAGGCACGGGCGACGCACTCGGCCGCCACGCACGTCGCGCCCACCTGCAGCGCCTGCCCGAGGAGCTGCGCGCGCTCGAGCGAGACCGAAAGGCGCAGGCGCGGGAGCGGTAGGACCTCGATCGCGACGGGCTCCGAGACGACGCGCGACGGCCCGTTGCAGTAGGCGGCCTGGCCGGTGAAGGGCGAGGCGAGGCCGAGCTCCGCGAACCCGGGCAGGGGCTCGCAGCCGTCGCCGTCGTCGACCGTGACCCGAGCCTCGTAGGTGCCGGGCTCGGCGTAGGTTTGCTTGCGGGTGGGGTTCCCGGTCACAGCGGTGGAGCCGTCGCCGAAGTCGAAGGCGTAGGACTCGGTGCCGTCGTCGTCGGATGAGGCGGAGGCGTCGAGGGTGACGGGGGTGCCGGCGTAGGCGACGGCGGGGGCGGAGAGCTCGGCGGTGGGCGGCTGGTTGGCCGCGATGGCGACATCGCCGGTGCCCTCGTGGGGCGAGCCGGGGAGGTCGATCACGCTCCCGGGCGCGTTCGTCGCCGTGTCGATGGACGTGAACCTGCCCTGGCCCTGGCTGTAGACGTACGCGGTCCTGCCGTGCGGGGCGACCGCGACGCCCGTGGGGAAGTACGACACCGTGAGCGTCTTGACCACGCTGTCGGTGCCCAGGTCGAACACCGAGACCAGGCCCGGGTCCGTCCAGTGGGCGATGTAGGCGGTCCCGCCGTCGGGCGTGATCGCGAGGTCGTAGGGGCTATCGGAGACCCAGATCGTCGCGCCGGCGGTGTTCGTGCCCGTGTCGATCGGGACGATCGAGCTGTTGAAGCTGTTCGCGACGTAGGCCGTCTCACCGTCCGGGGTGACGGCGATGTCGCTGGGGCCGGCGCCCGGGGGTAGGTCGATCGTCGCCTCGACCGCCCACTCCTCGGCATCGATCACGATCACGTCGCTCGAGCTGTACTTGGCGACGTAGACGGTCTGGCCGTCCGGGGCAACGGCGAGCGCCCCGACGTACGCGCCGACGAAGAGCGGATCGCCGATCTCGAGGGTCTCAGCGTCGATCGGGACGACCTCCCCCTCGTTGGACCTGGTCACGTAGACGGTCGCGCCATCCGGGGAGATCGCGACGCCCCTCGTGATGCCGCCAACGTCGATCGTCTCGACCGCGTGCGTCTCCGTGTCGATCACGGCGAGCTCGGCGGCGTTCAGGCCCACCGCGTAGGCGGTCCTGCCGTCCGGCGAGATGACGATCTCGTCCGTCTCATGGCCGACCGGGATCGGCGGCGACACGACCTCGCCCGCGGCGAGGTCGATCACGCGAACCACCTTGGCATCGGCGTCCGTCAGGTAGGCCACGCGCGCGCTCGCCGGCGCCGCCGTGAGCGACAGCGCGGCAGCGATGACCAACGCCAACGCCGCGCTGAACGTCGCGACCCACGGCCGCACGCGATTCACCCTGCCCATTCCCGCACCCCCGATCCTCAGAGAAACCTTGCAGCGTGCAACATCACGGGGCGAGGCGCCGGTGCACAAGCGACGCGGGCGGGACACCGGGGGCGCCGGGCGGTCAGCCCACCACCGCGCCCGGCGGAGGCGCACGCGGCGCTGATCGCCCGGAGCCTCTGCGACAACGCGGACCTTGTTCAGGCCGAGGGCGCGTCGGCGCCCGCGCGATCGACCTCGGCCTCCACCGTCCCGTCGCTCTCCGGGTCGTCCTCGGGCGGCAGCTCGCCGCCGCGGTCGGTGCCCGCGATCAGCTCGTCGCCGATCTTGCGGTCGGGGATGAACCCGGACTTCATGCCGAAGTACACGGCCTGCGGGTGGTGGGCGATGAGCGCCACGGTCGACTGCTCGGGCTCGAGCGCGTAGCCGCCCGAGAGCCGGATGCCGATCTCCTCGAAGCCGAGCAGCTTGGAGACCTTGACGTGCTCGGACTGGTCCGGGCACGCCGGGTAGCCCCACGAGTAGCGGCGGCCCTGGTCGAGGTCGATGCCGAGCGCGCGGCGGACCTGAGCGTGCAGCCACTCGGCGAGGCCCTCGGCGGCCTGCACCCCGAGCCCGTGCACGTAGAGCTGCTCGGCGAACTCGCCGTCGGCCTCGAGCTGCTTGATGCGCTTGGTCACCTCGTCGCCGACGGTGACCGCCTGCAGCGCGACCACGTCGCGCTCGCCGCTCTCCAGCGGGCGGAAGAAGTCGGTCAGGCAGATGCGGTCGTGCCTGGGCTGGCGCGGGAAGACCAGGCGCTCGATCTCGCGGTCGTGGTCGGCGGGGTCGAAGATCACGAGCTCGTTGCCGTCCGCGTTGCACGGGAAGTACCCCAGCCGCGCCTTCGGGTGCAGGTAGTCCTGCTCCCGCCACATCCGCTCGAGCCGCGCGCGGAAGCCCTCCTCGCCGTCATGGCCCTCGACGATGCGCCGCCACTCCTCGCCCTTCTTGCCGCGCCCGCCCCAGTGGAGCTTGAAGAGCACGTGGCGGTCGAGGTAGGGGAAGACCTCGTCGAGGTCGACGTCGATGTCGCGCACGCCCCAGAACGGCGGCGTCGGGATCGGCACGTCGGTGCGCGCCGCGGAGCGCACCGAGTCGTCGGTGACCGGCGGCGCGTCGTCCTCCACCTTGGGGCGCTCGCGCAGCTTGCGCGCCTCCTCGCGGATCTGCGCGATGAGCTGCTCGCGCGCCTCGCCGTCGACGAGCTTGTCCATCGTCGCGAGCCCGGCGAACGCGTCCTTGCAGTAGAAGACGCCCGGCTCGTAGACCTCGTCGGACTCCTCGCCGTGCGGGTAGAGGATGCGCCTGCCGAAGTCGCGGTTGATCGCCGCCCCGCCGATCAGGACCGGGAAGCGGTGGCCGCGCTCGTGCAGCTCCTGCACGCAGAGGGGCATCTGCTTGGAGGTCGAGACCAGCAGCGCGGAGAGCCCGATCGCGTCGGCCTCGTGCTCGACGGCGGCGTCGATGATCGTGTCGATCGGGACCTGCTTGCCCAGGTCGATCACCGTGTAGCCGTTGTTGGTGAGGATCGTGTTGACGAGCGACTTGCCGATGTCGTGCACGTCGCCGAACACCGTCGCGAGCACGACCTTGCCCTTCGTGTGGCCCTCGATCCGGTCGAGGTAGCGCTCGAGCCGGGCGACGGCGCGCTTCATCACCTCGGCCGACTGCAGGACGAACGGCAGGATCAGCTCGCCCGCCCCGAACTTGTCGCCGACCTCCTTCATGGCGGGCAGCAGCACGTCGTTCAGCGTCGGCACAGCGCCGATCTTCTCGACGGAGCGGTCGATCCACTCCTCGACGCCCTCCTTGCGGCGGCGCAGGATGTGCCAGTGCAGGGCCTCCTCGGGCTCCATGCCGGCGGTGGGGTCCTCGGTCTCGGCCTCCTCGGTCTCCCCCTTCTGCTCGAAGTGCGCGATGAACCGCGCGAGCGCGTCCTCGCGGCGGTTGAAAACCAGATCGTCGGCGAGCGCGCGCTCCGCCTCGGGGATCTCGCCGTAGGGCGTGATGTGGTTCGGGTTGACCATCGCGAGGTCGAGGCCCGCCTCCACGCAGTGGTGCAGGAACACCGAGTTGAGGACGGCCCGGGCCTGCGGGCTCACGCCGAACGAGACGTTGGAGACGCCCAGCGAGGTCTTCACCTCGGGCAGCTCGCGCTTGATCAGCTTGATCCCCTCGATCGTCGCGATCGCGGAGTCGCGCCACTCCTCGTCGCCGGTGGTGAGCGTGAACGTGAGCGGGTCGAAGATCAACAGCTCGCGCGGGTAGCCGTGCTCGTCGGCGAGCGCGGCGATCCGCTGCGCGACCTCGAGCTTGCGCTCCGGCGTCTTCGCCATCCCCTGCTCGTCGATCGTGAGCGCGATCAGCGCGGCGCCGTGCGCCTTGGCGAGCGGGATCACCCGGTCGGCCTTCTCGCGGCCGGCCTCGAGGTTGATCGAGTTGACGATCGCGCGCCCGGGGATCGCCTCGAGCGCGGCCTGGATCACCTCGGGCTCGGTCGAGTCGACCTGGATCGGCGCGGGCTGGGTGAGCGAGATTCGCTTGACGACCTCGCGCATCTGCTCGGCCTCGTCCTGGCGCTCGGTGAGCGCGACGCAGACGTCGAGCACGTGGGCGCCGCCGGTCACCTGGTCCTCAGCCACCTGCACGAGGCCGTCGTAGTCCTCGGCAAGCAAGAGCTCCTTCGCCTTGCGCGAGCCCTGCGAGTTGACGCGCTCACCGACCAAGGTCGGGCGCGGCTCCTGCACGAGCGGCGTCGCGGTGATCATGCTCGCGACCTGCACCGGGCCGGGCGCCGGGCGCGGCAGGGGCTTGCGGTTCTCCCCCACCCGCTCGCGGATCGCGCGGATGTGGTCGGGGGTGGTGCCGCAGCAGCCGCCGACGATGCCCACGCCGTAGCGCTCCACGTACTCGCCGAGCGTGTTCGCGAGCGGCTCCGGCTCCTCGGGGAAGATCGTCTCGCCGTTCGGGCCCTGGCGCGGGATGCCCGCGTTCGGGATGCAGTGCACGGGCACGGGCGAGTGCTCGCCCAGGTACCGGATCGCGTCGCGCATGTCCTCGGGCCCGGTCGAGCAGTTCAGGCCGAGGACGTCGACGCCGAGCGCGTTCAGCGTGGTGGTGAGCGCGGGCAGGTCGGTGCCGAGCAGCATGCCGCCCGACTCGCGCAGGATGAACATGCTCGCCATCAGCGGCACGCTGCGCCCGACGCGCTTGAAGGCCTCGCGGGCGCCGAAGATCGCGGCCTTGGTCTCGAGGATGTCCTGCTGGGTCTCGATGATCAGCAGGTCGACCCCGCCTTGGAGGAGCGCCCCGGCCTGCTCGTCGAACACCTCGACGAGCTCGCGGAAGGTGATGTTCCCGAGCGTCGGGTCGTCGGAGGCGGGCAGAAAGCCGGTCGGCCCGATCGAGCCGGCGACGAACCGGTTCGGGCCCGCGGCCTTGCGAGCGATCTCGGCGGCCCTGCGGTTGATCTCGACGGTGTGGTC
Source organism: bacterium (assembly GCA_002919115.1). GTDB lineage: Bacteria > Actinomycetota > Thermoleophilia > Solirubrobacterales > 70-9 > RSA11. Next base: position 4,636 of record PKER01000269.1, on the reverse strand, counting down.
GGCCAGCCCCCACTCCGCGAGCTTCAGCCTGCTGCCCTGGAAGGTGTCGGTCTCGACCACCTCCGCCCCGGCGTCGAGCATGGATGCGTGCACGCCCTCGATCACGTCGGGGCGGTGGAGCACGAGCGCCTCGTGACACTTCCCCTGGAGGCCGCCGTAGTCCTCGGCCGTCAGGTCGAACTGCTCCAGGGTCGCGCCCATGCCGCCGTCGAAGACGACGACGCGCTCGCGGACGGCAGCTAGGAAGTCACGATCGCTCATCCGCGCTGATCGTACGGGTGTGGGGTAATTGCGGACGCAGTCAAGGGTTCACCTCCATCGATCCCGGCTGTAGCACCCTGTCCGCGGATCACCGCGAGGCGGGTTGCTGCGACGTCACAGGGCCGGGTCCCTCGGCCGCTCTTGATGGATGCCGGAGAGCATAGAGGGTGGCGCGACCGCCCCTTGATCGGCGGCCGCCCGTCGGCTAGCGTGCGCGCGCTGAGACGCTTCTTCGGGTGGGCGACCTAAAGGGGGTTCCTATGGGAAGGCGAACGTTGGCGCTTCTGGCCGTCGGGGCCGCACTCGGCCTGGCGCTGCCGGCCGCCGCGCAGGCGGAGAAGTTCTGCGTGCAGAAGCCGAAGTGCGTGGCCGCAGGCGGCACCGCGCACCCGTCGATCGGGACCGCGCTGGCCGCGGCCAGCTTGACCGGCGGGCGCGACCGCATCGAGCTCGGGCCGCACGTCTTCGACGACGGGCCTTGGACCGTGCCCCTGGGCAACCCGGTCGTGATCGTCGGCGCCGGCAAGAACAAGACGACGCTGCGGCCCGCCACCCCGGCTCCCTTCCAGACCGTCCTCACCGTCAACGATGCCGAGACGCGTGTGGAGAAGCTGGCCGTCGACGTGGACGACGGCGCCGGCTCGACCGGGATCCTCGCCAGCGGGGTCGTCCGAAACGTCCGGGTGGCCAGCGACGCGAACGTGAACCAGACCGGCGTCTTCCTCTACACGGACTCCCGCATCGAGCGCAGCGAGATCGCCATGCGGGGCAGCGACCCGAACACCGTCGGGCTGCAGATGGGGGCCCCGGGCTCGCTCGCGCGGGAGGTCAAGGTCAAAGCGCCCGTGGGCGTGATCGGGGGGTCCCAGGACACGCCCAGGATCGTGCGCTCGAGCATCGCCGCGACCACGGTCGGCGTCCTGGTCTCGTCCGGCAGCCTCAAGCTCGACACCGTGCTCGTCCGTGCCGTGGGCGGCGGCGACGGCGTACGCCTGGTGGTCAACGGCTTCGACGACCATTCCCTGGTCCTGAAGAACGCGACCGTGGTCGCGGCCCAGAACGGCGGTACAGGCGTCCAGGCGATCGCGACCGGGCTGCTCCCCCCGTTCGCGTGCCCCACGATCACGGTGACCCTGCGCAGCTCGATCGTCCACGGCTTCGCCACCGCGCTCGAGCGCACCGCCCTGGACACCGGCTGCGAGGGCACGACCACGGCCGACTTGGACATCGCCTGGAGCGCCCTGAAGAAGGGCAGCCGCCAGGAGAGCGGCCCGGGCACGATCAAGATCGGGCGCGGGGTCACCGCCGCGAACCCGCGCTTCGTGAGAGCGAAGAAGGGCAACTACCGCCTGCGCCCGAACTCGAAGCTGATCGACCGCGGCCAGCCCGGCAAGCCGAAGCCCGGCGAGTCGAAGAAGGACCTCGACGGGCGCAAGCGCCTGATCGACGGCGACGGCAAGCGCGGCGCGCGCCGCGACATCGGGGCCTACGAGTTCAAGCCGAAGAAGGCGAAGAAGAAGGGCAAGAAGCGCTGACCCGCACCTCCCGCGAGTGCGCGGTTAGGGCTCCCGGGGAGCCTTGACTGCGCTTTCGCGGTGCGAAAGGCTCGCGAGAGTTCGCGACTCCTGACGCCCTAACCCAGGTCCGTCGCGCCGTCGTCCGGCCGGGGCGAGAGGCGCACGGGCGCGGTCGAGAGCGCCTGCAGGCGCAGGTCCTGCCAGGTCATGCCCTCGCGCACGAGCGCCGGCAGGCCGAGCATGAGGGCGGTCGCGATCTCCACCGCCTGCAGCACCACGCCGTAGGCGAGCGCGTCCGCGGCGCTCACCCCGAACCCGGTGGTGAGCACGCTGATCACGGCGAGCTGGAAGACGCCGATGTTCGAAGGCGTCGCCGGCACGACCGCGGTGACGTTCACGGCGAAGAGCACGGCCGCCGCCGCGCCGATCCCCACCTCCACGTAGCGGTCGAGGCCGAGCGCGGTGAACAGGACGAAGCAGGCCAGGAGCTGCAGGCCCCAGGCCGCGAACTGGGCCCCCGCGGCGAGCGGGCCGCGGCGCGGGTCCTTGTACACCACGAGGCCGCGCCGCACCTTGACGAGCGCCTCGCGCACGGCGCCGACCACGCGCGCCACGCGCCCCGATCCGTTGCGCCGCACCAGCGTGGGCGCCAGCACGACCGCGATCAGCAGCGCCAGGGGCGCGAGGCTGAACAGAAACAGCCGCTCGGTCCGCGCGTGGAACAGGTCGGTGGTGCTGACGATGATCACCCCGAGCAGGATCAGCGCGATGATGTTGAGCGAGGTCTGCGAGACCAGGGTGCCCAGCAGGACGGGCAGGTTCTCGCGCATCCGCCCGGTCCTGCGCGCGAGCACCATCGCGCGCGCAGGCTCACCCAGGCGCGCGGGCAGGGTGGCCGACATGAGCACGCCGATCATCGTCGCCGAGGCCACGTCGCGCCGGCGCAGCGGGGTGCGCGGCAGCGCGGCGCGCGCGATCGCGGTCCAGGAGATCGCGCGCAAGAACAGCGACGCGATCATGAGCCCCGTCGCGACCAAGAGCCATGTGGCGTCCGAGCGCACGATGCTGCGCGCGACGCTGTCGAGCCCGACCCGGTTCGCTGCCAGCGCGGTCAGCCCGATCGCCAGGACGCCGGCGATCGTGAGCGCCGTCCGCCGCACCGTGCGGGTCCGGGTGGCCGCCTTGACAGGCTCCGGGTCGAGCGAGGGCAGGCGCACCGGCGGGCGCGGCCGCGAGCCGTCGATCGGCACGATCCCGGTCCGCCGCGCGAACGCCTCGAGCCGGCTCTCGGGCTCGGACACGTACTGGGCGCGCTCGTACACGCGCTCGACCTGGTCGGCGACGCGGCCCCAGCCGTAGCGGAGCGCCGACCCGCGCGCCGCGCGCGCCATCGCCTGCCGGCGCGCGGGCTCGTGGTACATGAGCTGAAGCTCCTCGGCGAGGCGCTGCGGGTCCGCGGGCGGCACCAGGATCCCGTCGACGCCGTCGGTGACGACCTCCGAGTAGCCGGCGATGTTGGACGCGATCACCGGGGTCCCGGCGGCGAACGCCTCGGTGAGGATCATCCCGAAGCTCTCGCCCGAGAGCGACGGGGCGCAGAGCACGTCCGCCTCGTGCAGGCGCCGCCACAGCTCCTCCTCGTCGACGCGGCCCAGCACGTCCAGGTAGCGGAGCGTGTCGGGATCGGCGACGTAACGCTCGACGTCGGCGCGCTCGGCGCCGATGATCTGCAGCCGCGACGGCACGTGCTCGATGAGGGCGTCGAAGGCCTGCAGCAGCACCGGCAGCCCCTTGCGCGGCTCGGGCCGCCCCACGAAGAGCACGCGCAGATGATCGGCGGGCGGCTTGGGCCCGCTGGGCGCCGCGTCGAGGTCGACCCCGTTGGGGACGATCGTGTACGAGCCGCCGAACCAGCGCCTGCCGGTCCAGGCCGCGGCCTCCGAGACCGCGATCCGGGCGGCGAGCTGGTTGAACTTCCGGCGGGCGCCGCACAGGTTCGCGATGTGGTTGGGGATCGGCTTGGTCGAGTAGGCGTGGAACGTGCCCACGACGGGCGCACCCCGGTACGAGCAGGCGTCCCAGCCGACGACGCCAGCGACCGGCTCGTGCACGTGGACGACGTCGGGGCGGAAGGCGTCGAGCTCGCGCCGCAGGGCGGAGACGCCCTCCGGGAAGGTCGAGAGGTTGGAGACGGCGCCGTTCGCGCCGATCCCTACCGTGCGCCCCAGCGCGCGCAGGTACTCGGGGCGCTCACGCGGCTCGGGCCAGCCGCGGTGCGTGAGCCGGGCGATGCGGTCGGGCGGGTCCCAGGGCGCGAGCACCCGCACGTCGTGGCCGCGCCGCAGGAACTCCTCCGCGAGCTCCTCGACATGCCGATTGACCCCGCCGGGGAAAGTCCACGAGTAGGGCGTGACGAGCGCGATTCGCATGCAGGGAGGAAAGAGGGCTGGAATGCGGGGTCACGCGCGGCGGCCAGCCCAGGCGTAAGCCGCGCACAGCGAGGTTATCGCAGTACCCACCATGAGGATGAGGGCCCCGGAGTCGTTCGCAACCGTGCCCACCAGCGTCGCGGTGGCGGACCCGATGAAGCCGGCGCGGGCCGCCCGCCGGTCGAACCAGCCGAGCACGCGGCGGCGCCAGACGATCCCGGCCGCGAGCGCGGCGATCGCCGCCCACAGCGCGACCGAGCCCGAGTAGTTGACGAAGCTCTTCCCGCTCAGCCGCAGGCGCCGCTCGGCGACCTCGCCGAGCTCGCCCAGCCCGCCCGCCTCGAGCACCGACCGCGTGAAATGCGCGTCGCCCCCGAGCGCGAGGTCGATGGCGATGAGCGCGGCGAGCGCCGCCACCGGCGCGGCCAG
>PKER01000307.1 GCA_002919115.1 bacterium | reverse complement strand
GTGGCCCGCGACCCCTCGCCGGGCCGGATCAAGCGCGCGGTGGGCGCCGGGATCATGGGCCTCATGCCGCTCGAAGGCGGCCTGCTCGCCGGGTCCGGCGCGGTCGCCGCCGGCGCCGCGGTGGCCTCGCTGTGGCCGGTCGCCAAGTCGCTCGCACGCCGGAGGGCGGTGACGTGAGCCTGCGCTACGGCTACGTCACGAACGGGCTCACCTCGCACCGGCTCGAGGACGCGCTCGCCCTGCTCGCCGACGCGGGGTACGCGGGCGTCGCGCTCACGCTCGACCACGTCCACTTCGACCCGTTCGCGCCCGAGCTCGAGCGCCGCGCCGCCGAGCTGCGCGCGCAGCTCGACGGCCACGGGCTCGCCTGCGTGATCGAGACCGGCGGGCGCTTCGTCCTCGATGCGCGCCGCAAGCACTACCCGAGCCTGGTGACCGCGGGGAGCGAGCGCCGCGTCGAGTTCCTGCGCCGCGCGATCGACGTCGCGGCACTCGTGGGCGCGCCCGTGGTATCGCTCTGGTCCGGCGCCCTGGAGGAGGGCGACGACGAACGGACGGCCTGGCGGCGTCTTCGCCAAGGTTGTGAGGAGGTGCTGATGTACGCGGACGCGAAGGAGGTCACGCTCGGCTTCGAGCCGGAGCCCGGCATGCTCGTCGAGCGCCTGGCCGACTTCGAGCGCCTCGCCGGCGAGCTCGGCGACCCGCCGCGCCTCGGCATCACCCTCGACCTCGGCCACTGCGTCTGCCTGGAGGAGGAGCCCGTCGGGGAGTGCGTGCGCCGGGCCGGGGAGCGGCTCGCGCACGTCCACGCCGAGGACATGAGGCGCGGCGTCCACGAGCACCTGCCGTTCGGTGAGGGCGAGCTCGACCTGGAGGCCGCGATCGGCGCGCTCGTGGACTCCGGCTACGACGGGATGGTCGCGGTCGAGCTCTCCCGCAACGCACACGAGGCGCACCGGCTCGTGCCGGAGTCGCTGGCCGCCCTGCGCGCCGCCGAAGCCGCCCACGCCGCGAAGGAGGTACCCGCATGAGTGATCTACCGCTTGATTCCGCAGAGGTGCGCGAGCGGCTCGCCGCCCGCGTGGACCCTGAGGCGCTCGCCTGGCTCGACGACGTCTGCGCCCGCATCGCCGCGGACGCCAAGGAGCTGGCGCGCCACTTTCCGGCCGCCGGCCGCAAGCTCGGCCGCGGCCCGCTCGACCCGGACGCATCGCCCGACGACGTGCACGCCTGGACGATCGACGACGCCGGGCGGGTGCTGATGCTCGTCGCCGCGGGCGACGCCGCCGAGGGCGAGCTCGACGAGCTCTACCGATTCGGCGACGCCGCCGAGCGGCGCGGGATCCTGCGCGCGCTCGCCTACCTGCCGATCGGCGACCGCGGGCTGCACATCGCCGACGACGCGGTGCGCTCGAACGACACCAGGCTGATCGCGGCCGCGCTCGGGCCGTACGCCACGGCCTACATGCCCGACGAGGCCTACGATCACGCCTTGCTCAAGTGCGTCTTCACGGAAGTCCCGATCACGCCGCTGGACGGCGTGCCCGAGCGGGTGACGCCGAACGCGTCGCGGATGCTCGCCGCGCTCGTCCACGAGCGCATCGCCGCGGGCCGCGACGTGCCCGCGGAGGTCTGGCCTGTGATCGAGCTTCATCCGCCGGCCGAGGAGCTGAGGGCTATCGAGGCCGAGCTGGAAAGCCCCTACGAGGACCGGCGTGCGGCAGCCGAGCGCGCGCTCGCCAAGCGCAAAGGCGCCCAGCCACACTGAAGGAGGAGGAACCATGAGGATCTTCGAGCCACACGCTCACATGACGTCGCGGACGACCGACGACTACGAGGCGATGGCAGCCTCGGGCGTCAAGGTGCTGGTCGAGCCGGCGTTCTGGCTGGGCCAGCCGCGGCAGTACGTCGGCTCGTTCATCGACTACTTCAACTCGCTCCTCGGCTGGGAGCGGTTCCGCGCCTCGCAGTTCGGCATCCGCCACCACTGCACGATCGGCCTCAACCCCAAGGAGGCCAACGACGACGAGCTGCGCAAGGGCGTGCTCGAGGTGCTGCCCCGCTTCCTCGCCAAGGACGGGGTGGTCGCGGTCGGCGAGATCGGGTTCGACGCGATGACCAAGGCCGAGGAGGAGGCGCTCGTCGTCCAGCTCGAGATGGCGGCCGAGCACGACCTGCCGGTGCTGGTGCACACGCCGCACCGCGACAAGGCCGCGGGCACGCGCCGCACGCTCGAGCTCGTCGAGAAGTCGTCGCTGCCGCCCGAGCGCGTGCTGATCGACCACAACAACGAGCTCACGGTGGCCGAGGTGCTCGAGTCCGGGTGCTGGGCCGGGTTCTCGATCTACCCGAACACCAAGATGGACGAGCACCGCATGGTGCGCCTGCTCGAGGAGTACGGCACCGAGCGCATGATCATCAACTCGGCGTGCGACTGGGGCGTGTCCGACCCGCTCAAGACGCGCAAGACCATCGACGCGATGCTGGCGGCCGGCTTCACCGAGGACGACGTCGACAAGGTCGCCTGGCAGAACCCGGTCGACTTCTTCGCGCAGAGCGGCCGGCTCATCCTCGATGAGCTGGGCGAGCCCGACATGACGGCCACCTACGAGGGCAACACGCTCTTGCGCGGCGAGCAGCGCTAGGAGCGGGGATGCGGTTCCGCCACCCTGGGGGAGGGACGCTCCACCTCGCCTACTGCACGAACGTCCATCCGGCGGAGAGCGTCGACGGGATCATCGACCAGCTCGAGCGCTACGCGGGCGCGGTGCGCGAGCGGCTCGGCGCCGAGTCGCTCGGCGTCGGCCTGTGGCTCTCGCACCTGGTCGTCGACGAGCCGGGGGCGGCCGAGCGGCTGCGCGAGGCGCTTCGCCGCCTGAAGCTCGAGGTAGTGACGCTCAACGGCTTCCCGTACCGGGCGTTCCAGGCGCCGGTGGTGAAGCTGGGCGTCTACCGGCCCTCCTGGGCGGATCCGCGGCGCCGCTACTACACGCTGGGGCTCGTGCAGCTCCTCGACCGGATCATGCCCGACGACGTCGAGGAGGGCTCGATCTCCACGGTCCCGCTCGGGTGGCGGACCGAGTGGAGCGAGGGCGCGCAGGCGGCGGCGCGCGACGCGCTCGGTTGCGTGGCCAGCGAGCTCGAGCGCCTGCACGCGCGCACGGGCCGGCGCATCCGGCTCGCGCTGGAGCCCGAGCCGGGGTGCACGATCGAGACGGTGCGCCAGGCGGCGGAGTTCCTGGCGGGGTTCGCGCCCGAGTGGATCGGGATCTGCTTCGACGCCTGCCATCTGGCGGTGCAGTTCGAGGAGCCCGAGGAGGCGCTCCAGCTGCTCGCCGACTCCGGCGTCCCGGTGGTGAAGGCCCAGGTGTCGAACGCGCTGCGCGTGGAGGAGCCGGGCTCGCCCGCCGGGCAGGAGCTCCTACGGCGCTTCAACGAGCCGCGCTTCATGCACCAGGTGCGCGAGCGGGTGAACGGGCGCGTCGAGGGCGTCGACGACCTGCCCGAGGCGCTCGCCGGCGGGCTGCCCGGCGAGAGCGAGTGGCGCGTCCACTTCCACGTGCCCGTGAACGACGCCCAGCACACGACGCAGCCCGAGCTCGAGCGCGCGCTCGAGCGCCTGCTCGCCTCGGACGGCGGGCCCGCCACGGCGCACTTCGAGGTCGAGACCTACACGTGGAACGTGATGCCCGGCCGCGACCACGGCGACGAGGACCTGGTCGAGGGGATCGCGCAGGAGCTCGACTGGACGAGGCAGCGGTTCATCGAACACGGAGCGGAGGTGGTCGCATGACTCTGGTCGTCGCCCTTGCCGTCGGGCTCACGCCGCGCGCGCTCGAGCACATGCCGCGCACGCGGGCGCTCGCGGACGAGGGCTTCCAGGCGCGGCTCGACCCGGTGCTGCCCGCGGTGACCTGCTCGGTCCAGGCCACGTTCCAGACCGGGCTGGAGCCGTCCGGGCACGGGATCGTCGCCAACGGCTGGTACTTCCGCGAGCTCGGCGAGGTCTTCCTGTGGCGCCAGCACAACCGGCTCGTGGGCGGGCAGAAGATCTGGGAGCGGGCCCGCGAGGTGAACCCGGACTACCGCTCGGCGAACGTCTGCTGGTGGTACGCGATGGGGATGACCACGGACTTCACCGTGACCCCGCGGCCGATCTACCGCGCCGACGGGCGCAAGGACCCCGACTGCTACACGTACCCGCCCGAGCTGCACGACCGGCTGGTCAGCGAGTTCGGCGACTTCCCGCTGTTCACCTACTGGGGCGCGAACGCGAACATCACGTCCTCGCGCTGGATCGCCGGGGCGGCGCGCAAGCTGCTCGACGAGGAGCGGCTCGACCTCTTGCTCTGTTACTTGCCGCACCTCGACTACGACCACCAGCGCTACGGGCCCGGGGCGCCCGAGTCGGCGCGCGCCGCGTGCGAGCTGGACGAGGTGCTGGGCGATCTGATCGAGCACGCGCGGGGGCGCGGCGATACCGTGGTGGTGCTCTCCGAGTACGGGATCACCGACGTCTCGCAGCCCGTCGACATCAACCGCAGGCTCCGGTCGGAGGGGCTCCTCAACGTGTATGTGCAGGACGGCATGGAGTACCTCGACCCGTGGACGTCGCGCGCGTTCGCGGTGGCGGACCACCAGCTCGCCCACGTGTACGTGCGCGACCCGAGCGACATCCCGCGGGTGCGCGAGCTGGTCGAGGGGCTCGCGGGCGTCGAGCGCGTGCTCGACGAGGAGGGCAAGCGCGAGGCCGGGCTCGACCACCCGCGCTCGGGCGAGCTCGTCGCCATCGCCGAGCGGCAGGCGTGGTTCACCTACTACTACTGGCTCGACGACGAGCGCGCCCCCGACTTCGCGAAGCTCGTGGAGATCCACCGCAAGCCCGGCTACGACCCGGCCGAGCTGTTCATGGACCCCAACGACCGCTTCGTGAAGCTGCGCGCGGGCCTGGCGCTCGCCCGCAAGTTCACGGGCTTCCGCTACAAGCTCGACGTCGTCCCGCTCGACCCGAGCCCGGTGCGCGGCTCACACGGCCGCCTGCCGGAGACCGCGGAGGACGCGCCGGTGTTCATCTGCTCGGACGCGAGCATCGCGCGCGACCGCATCGCCGCCACGGAGGTCGCGGACGCCCTGCTCGAGCTGAGCGGAGCGGGCGCAGCCACCAAACCAAATTGACCCCGTATGGCGTGGTCGCCTCCACGCCCGCCTGACACATATGTAACGAGAGGCGCGACGGTCGCGTAGGCCTCTCGTAACGTTTGCGTCGGGCGCGCGTAAAGCCGACCACGCTATCGGTGGTCGAATTGGGCTGGGGTGGGGGCGGGGCCCGGCCCCGCTAGGAGGTAGCGCCCACCGGGACGCCTTCGGAGACCGCGCGGTCGACGACCTCGGGATCGAGGATGTGCTCGATCACCATCACGCTCGCGCCGATCACGCCGGCCCGGTCGCCGAGCCGCGACGGCACCGTCGAGAGGTCGCGCGTGGCGAGCGGCAGCGAGCGGCGGAAGGTGACCTCGCGCACGCCGGCGAGGAGCTGCTCGTGGACCTCGGCCATGTCGCCGCCGATCACGACTACCGAGGGGTTGAAGAGGTTGACCGCCGCGGCCAGGACCTCGCCCAGGGAGCGGCCCGCCTCGCGCACCATGCGCACCGCGTGCGGCTCCCCGGCGCGCACGAGGCGCACGACGTCGCGGCTGTGGTTCGCCTTGATGCCCTGCTCGCTCAGCCGCTGCGCGAGCGCCCGGCCGCTGGCCACGGCCTCGAGGCAGCCGATGTTGCCGCAGCGGCAGACCACGTCGTCGTGGCCGGAGACGCGGATGTGGCCGATGTCGCCGGCGGCGCCCTGGGCGCCGCGGTGGATGCGCCGGCCGGCGACGATCCCGCAGCCGATGCCGGTGCCGACCTTGATGAAGAGCAGGTGCTCGGTGTCGCGCCAGTGCGTCCAGTGCTCGCCGAGCGCCATGATGTTCACGTCGTTGTCGACGAGCACCGGGGCGTCGTAGCGCGTCGAGAACCACTCGGGGATCGAGAACGCGTCCCAGCCCGGCATGATCGGCGGGTTGACGGGCTCGCCGGAGTGAAAGTCGACGGGGCCCGGCACGCCGATCCCGATGCCGCGCACGTCCGACGCCTTCCTCTTCACCTTGCGAAGCAGCTCGCCGAAGCGCTCGTGCACCCACTCCAAGACGCGCTCGGGCCCGAGCGCGATGTCGATGTCGGCCGCGATCTCGGCAAGCGGCGTGCCGGAGAGGTCGGACACGCCCAGGCGCGAGTGCGTCGCGCCCAAATCGGCGGCGAGCACGACGCCCACCTCGTGGTTGAAGGCGAGCACGGTCGGGGGGCGCCCGCCGGTGGACTCGGAGCCCCCGGCCTCGATCACGAGCTTGTGGGCGAGCAGGGCGTCCACGCGCTGGGCGACCGTCGAGCGCGCCAGCCCGGTGCGCCGGGCCAGGTCGGCCCTGGTCACCGCCTCCCCCTCGCGGATCAGCTTGAGGACGGCGCCGGCCCCCGCGGGCGGCGTCGCGCGACCGTACCCGTTGCCTTTCATACCGCGAGTAAAGCAGACGAACCGGCTTCTTGTCCGGACTTCGTGTAAAAACCCCGGCTGCGGAGAGCCTGGAACGACCAAAGCTCTCCGAATTCTGCTTGACACGCGATCAAAGGTTTGTGTAGGTTCCAACTGATGGTGAGGAGTCTTCGGGCCGGCATCGCCGGGACCGGTTTCATTGGAGGGGTGCACGCGCGGTCGATCCGTCAAGCGGGTGCACGGTTGGTCGGTGTAGCCGCTTCGACGCCAGCGCGTTCGGCGGCTGCCGCGAGCGAGCTGGGGGCTGAGCAGCCCTTCGGCTCGGCGGAGGAGCTCGCGGAGTCGCCCGACATCGACGTGCTGCACATCTGCACGCCGAACAACCTGCACGTGCCGCTGGCCGAGCGCGCGCTCGCCGCAGGGAAGCACGTGATCTGCGAGAAGCCGCTTGCGCTGACCCTGCAGGAGGCGCACGGCGTCGTCGGGGCGGCCACGTCCGCGGACGGCTCGCAGACGGGCGTGCCGTTCGTCTACCGCTACTACCCGACCGTGCGCGAGGCGCGCGAGCGGGTGCACAACGGGACGGCCGGCCGCGTCCAGCTCATGCACGGCAGCTACCTCCAGGACTGGCTGCTCTCCCCGGACGACGACAACTGGCGCGTCGACGCGGAGACCGGCGGGGCGTCGCGGGCGTTCGCCGACATCGGCTCGCACTGGTGCGACCTCGCCGAGTTCGTCACCGGCCACCGGATCACCCGGCTCAACGCCCAGATGATGACCGCCATCCCCGAGCGCCGTCGCGCCGGAGCCAAGGCTTTTGAGACCATCAGCGACGGCGCGACCGGCGAGACCCGGCAGGTCGAGACCGAGGACGCCGCGGTCGTCCAGTTCCAGACCGACCGTGGCGCCGTCGGCTCGGTGGTGATCAGCCAGATCTCGCCTGGGCGCAAGAACCGGCTTTGGTTCGAGATCGATGGCACTGAGGAAGCGCTGGTGTTCGACCAGGAAGAGCCCGAAACACTGTGGTGCGGGCGTCGCGAGGCGGCGACCGTGATCAAGCGCGATCCGGGGACGCTCTCCCCGGCCGCCGCGCGCCTGGCCGTGCTTCCTGGTGGCCACCCGCAGGGCTACGGTGACTGCTTCGACGCGTTCGTCGCGGACGTCTACGAGGCGATTCGCACGGGCGTGCCCGCCGAGGGCATGCCGACGTTCGCGGACGGCCTGCGCGCCGCGCAGATCACCGACGCGGTCCTGCGTTCGAATGCTGAAGGCAACTGGGTCGACGTCGAGGTCCCCGTGAGCATGGGAGCTGCATCGTGAAGCTTGGATTCTTGACTGCCTCGATGCCCGAGCGGGACATCGAGGAGATCGCGAAGTTCGCCAGCGAGGTCGGCTTCGAGGCGCTTGAGATCGCCTCCTGGCCGCAGATCGCCAACCGGCCCTTCACCGCCAGCCACATCGGCGGCAAGGGCTTCACCGACGAGGAGATCGAGCGGGTCCAGAAGGCGCTCGCCGACAACAACCTGGAGCTCTCCGCGCTGGCGTTCTACCCGAACAACCTCGATCCGGACCCGGAGGAGCGCGAGCTCGCGCACAACCACCTCCGGGCCTGCATCGACGCCGCGCAGAAGCTGGGCGGAGTCCCCGTCGGCACGTTCATCGGGCGCGACCCCAACAAGAGCGTGCTCGAGAACATGGAGGAGGCCGAGGAGGTCCTCAAGCCGCTCGTGGACTACGCGGGCGAGCGCGGAGTCAAGCTCATGATCGAGAACTGCGTGATGGAGGGCTGGCACCCCGACGGGGGTCCCGGCAACCTCGCGTACTCCCCCGAGCTGTGGGAGTGGATCTTCGACATGGGCTTCTACCTCAACTTCGACCCGTCGCACCTGCTCTGGCTCGGAATCGACCCGATCGAGGCGCTGCGCCCGTACGTCGACCGCGTCATCCACGCCCACGCGAAGGACGCCCAGACCTTCCCGGACAAGCTCAACCGGTACGGGTTCTTCGGCGTCCAGCGCACCCGCGACAAGGACCCGTGGGACATGGGCTGGTGGCGCTACCGCATTCCGGGGCTCGGCGACGTCGATTGGGTACGGTACGTCGACACCTTGTACGAGGGTGGCTTCGACGGCGTTCTGTCTGTCGAGCACGAGGATCCTGTCTGGGGCGGGAGCCCTGAGCTCGTCGACGCCGGCCTGAGGATCGCCTACCAGAACCTCAGGCCCCTGGTTGTCAAGTAGGAACTGGAGAAGGAGGTGAACGTGAGCCCTGGGGAGGAGAGCAGGGAAGCAGCGGGGGGTGCCGCGACGGCGACCCGGTCGCCGCTCCTCCAGATGCGCGGCATCAAGAAGGACTTCCTGGGCGTCCACGTGCTCCACGGAATCGACCTGGAGTGCGCCGCTGGCGAGGTGCACGCGATTGTCGGCGAGAACGGGGCCGGCAAGTCGACGCTGATGAAGATCCTCGCCGGTGTCTATACGCCGAGCGCCGGCGAGATCATCATCGACGGCACTCCGCAGAAGTTCAATCATCCGCTCGAGGCACAGCAGGCGGGAGTCTCGATCATCTACCAGGAGTTCAACCTGCTGCCCGACCGGACGGTCGCGGAAAACGTGTTCCTCGGGCGCGAGCCCAAGAAGGGCTTCATCGTCGACCGCGCCAAGATGGAGCGCGACACGGCGAAGCTCCTGCACGAGTTCGCGCCGGACGACCCGATCGCGCCCGACGAGCTCGTCGGGCGGCTTTCGGTCGCTCAGCAGCAGACGGTCGAGATCGCCAAGGCGCTCTCGCTCGACTCGAAGATCCTCGTCATGGACGAGCCGACCGCGTCGCTCGCCGCGCACGAGGTGGAGCGCCTGTTCGACCGCGTGAAGCGCCTGCGCGAGCGCGGCATGGCAATCCTTTACATCTCGCACCGCCTCAAGGAGATCTTCGAGCTCGCCCAGCGCATCACCGTCCTCAAGGACGGCAACAAGGTCAAGACGGTGAACGCGGACGAGGTGACCTCGGCCGAGCTCGTGAAGCTCATGGTGGGCCGCGAGCTCGACCAGTACTTCCCGCCGCGCGGCGACCCCTCGAAGCGCGGCGACGTGAAGCTCCGCGTCCGCGGCGGCGCCACCGAGGTGCTGTCCAACATCGACCTCGACATCCACGCCGGCGAGATCCTCGGCGTCGCGGGCCTGCAGGGCTCCGGGCGCACCGAGCTCGCCCGCGCGATCTTCGGCGCCGATCCGTTCCTCGAGGGGACGGTCGAGATCGACGGCAAGCCGGTGAAGATCAACTCGCCGAAGCAGGCGATCGCCCACGGCATCGGGTTCGTGAGCGAGGACCGCAAGACCGAGGGCCTCACGCTCGCGCAGTCGATCCGCGACAACGTCGCGCTCGCCTGGCGCGGCCTGGCCCGCGGGCGGCGCAGCCAGCTGTCGATCAACGTCAAGGACCTCTGCCAGGCCGTCGAGCTGCGTTCGCGCGGCGGCCTCGGGCAGGAGGTGCGCTACCTGTCCGGCGGCAACCAGCAGAAGGTCGTGATCGCCAAGTGGCTCGCCACCGAGCCGCAGCTCGTCATCTTCGACGAGCCGACGCGCGGCATCGACGTGGGGGCCAAGGCGGGCATCCACGACCTGATCCGCGGGCTCGCCAACGAGGGCGTCGCGGTGCTGATGATCTCCTCGGAGCTCCCCGAGGTGATCGGCATGAGCGACCGCATCATCGTCATGCGCAACGGCCAGATCGCCGGGGAGCTTCCGGCCGGCCCGACCGAGGCGGAGATCATGTTCCTGGCGACCGGCGAGGAGGACATCGAGGCCAAGACCGAGGCCGATCTCGCGAAGATCCAGGAGGAGCTGAGCTCCGCCGGAGAGGGGGGTAAGTCGTGACCACCAGCACTCCGCCCGTGGCTCAGCATCCCGGGCCTGCCGCGCAGGGCGGCAGCCAGCGCAGCGCGGCCTCCCGCTTCTGGCGCGCGCTGACCAAGACGACGACCGGGCAGGTCTACCTGGCGCTGATCGCGATCCTCGTGATCTGCTGGGCCGTCGTCGCGATCAAGGGCAGCAACCTGCTCACGATCGACAGCATCACCGACATGCTGATCCGGTCGGTCGCCCTCGGCATCGTCGCCGCGGGGCAGACCCTCGTGATCATCGGCATGTCGCTCGACCTGTCGGTCGCCTGGGTGATCAGCCTCACGTCGATCGTCGCCGCCGTCGTGATGGACGGCTCGAACGGGAACATCGTGCCGGGCATCCTCGCGGTGCTCGCCGTCGGCGCGGCGATCGGCCTCGCGAACGGCCTGATCATCACGAAGCTGCGCGTGAACCCGTTCATCGCGACCCTCGGCGTCGCGCTGATCATCCAGAGCATCATCGAGAGCAACTGGGACGGCGTGGTCGAGGGCGTCGCGAAGGGCCTCGAGAACTCCCTCGGCTACTCCGAGATCGGGCCGCTCCCGATCGCGGTGCTCCTGCTCGCCGCCGTGTACCTGGCGGTCTGGTTCCTGCTCCGCTACACGCGCTTCGGGCACCAGCTCTACGCCGTCGGCGGCAGCGAGGAGGTCTCGAAGCTCTCCGGCGTGCGGACGCACCGCGTCCTGATCACGGCGCACGTGATCTGCGCGGTGTGCGCGGCGATCACCGGCCTGTACCTGGCCTCTCGCCTCGGCGCCGGCAGCCCGCTCGTCGGCACCGACGGCGGCTACGACCTCGAGTCGATCGCGGCGGTGGTGCTCGGCGGGACCTACCTGCTGGGCGGCCGCGGCAGCGTGCTCGGCACGCTCGCCGGCGTGTTCATCCTCGCGATCCTCGACTCGACGTTCAACGCGCTCGAGGTCAACGCGTTCGCCAAGGACGTCGCCCGCGGCGTGATCATCATCGTCGCCGTCGCCGCCTACTCCTTCCGCGCGAAGGGGCGGCGCGTCCGCAAGATCGGCGCGGGCCCCGCGGCGACCGGTAACGCACCTCAGACCCAGACCCAGGGAGCTAACGCATGAGTACGTCTGCTGCACCCGTACCCGAGGGCCCGTCGGGCGTCGGCGAGGGCGCCCCGTCCGCGCTCCAGCGCGTGTTCGGGGCCCTGCGGGCGATCCCCGTCGTCTGGTACCTCACGATCGTCCTGTGGGTCTGGATCGCGGCGATCAACCCGCTGTTCGCCGAGCCGTCCGGGTTCCTCGCCTACCTGAAGCAGGCCGCGCCGCTGGCGATCCTCGCCGCGGGCGCCTTCTTCGTGCTCGCATCGGGCGAGTTCGACCTCTCGGTCGGCTCGCTCGTGACGGTCTGCGTCGTGGTCGCGGCGGCGATCAGCGACGGGGACCCGTCCAAGACCTGGCCCGTGATCGCGCTCCTGTTCGTGATCGGGCTCATCGTCGGCCTTATCAACGGGGTCGTGACGACGATCTTCCGCGTGCCGTCGTTCATCACGACGCTGGCCATGCTGCTCATCCTCGATGGCGCGGTGTGGCTGTACACGAGCGGCTCGCCGAAGGGCGCGCTCGCTGACAACTTCCGTGAGATCGGCCGCATGGGCATCGAGGTGCCCGTGATCGACCAGCTGCCGTACTCGGTGATCATCCTGGTCGCGATCGGCGCCTTCAGCGCGTGGCTCATGCGCCGCCACTTCGGCCGTCAGGTCCTCGCCGTGGGCGACAACGACCGGGCGGCCGCGCTCTCGGGCATCAACGTCACGCGAGTGCGCATCACTGCGTTCGTCTTGTCCGCACTCTCCGCGGTGATCGCCGGCATCCTGCTCGGCGGCTTTGCGGGGGTGACGGCACAGGTCGGCCAGGGCCTCGAGTTCGAGGCCATCACAGCAGCGGTGCTCGGTGGCACCGTGCTGGGAGGAGGCCGTGGGTCGGTGATCAACGCGATGGCGGGCGCTTTGGCCCTCACCGCGCTGTTCAGCTGGCTCAATCTCCAGGGCGTCTCGGGTGCGTTCGAGGACGCCGTGGAGGGCGTCATCATCATCGCGGCCGTCGCGGTCGCGTCCTACAGGCTCAGGGAAGGTTCCTGAGAGGGAGGGCGCCCGGTGGCTCCGCAACCTGTACACGACAACCCAACCAGGAGGAGGGAAGCCTTGCGAAAGCGATGGCATCTCAACCGAGTCCTGTTGTTGCTTGTCGCCTTCACCGCGTTTGCTGTGTTCGTCAGCGCGTGTGGTGACGACGACGGGGGCGACAGCGGCGACTCGGCCGACAGCGGCAACGGTGGGGCGGTAGGCCTCCCGGAGCCCAATCCTGATTTCTTCGATCAGGAGGAAATGGACCGGCAGCTCGCGCAGCGCTCGATGGAGCCGGAGGACTTCGGGGCCGGCAACGACCCGTGGGTCCAGGCCATCGAGCCGGGTGAGCTCGTCGACACGTCCGAGTACAAGAAGGACGGCCCGTGGAACATCTGCTTCTCGAACGCCTCGGTCGACAACCCGTGGCGTCAGACCGGGTGGACCACGATGCAGGCCGAGGTCGAGCTGCACGACGAGATCGGCAACTTCGAGGCCGTCGATGCAGAGGCGTCCGACGAGAAGCAGATCGCTGACATCCGCTCGCTCACCAAGGGCGGCAAGTGCGACGCTCTGATCATCTCGCCGAACACCACGGCCACGCTGACCCCGGCGGTCGAGCGTGCCTGCAAGACCGGCATCCCGGTCATCGTGTTCGACCGTGGCGTCAACACCGACTGCCCGGTGACGTTCATCCACCCGATCGGCGGTTACGCGTTCGGCGCTGACGCCGCTGAGTTCCTCGTGGAGAACGTGCCGGACGGCGGCAAGATCCTGGCGCTGCGCATCCTTCCGGGCGTGGACGTCCTCGAGACGCGCTTCTCCGGCGCTCTTGAGATCTGGAAGGACGCCAACATCGAGCTCGTCGGCAACGAGTTCACGGACGGCGATCCGGCCAAGACCAAGCAGATCGTCTCCGACTACATCCAGCGCGAGGGTGGCCTCGACGGCATCTGGATGGACGCCGGCGCGACCGCGGTCGCTGCCATCGAGGCGTTCGAGGACGCCGGTCAGGAAGTCCCGCCGATCACCGGCGAGGACCAGCTCGACTTCCTCCGGAAGTGGGCTGAGGACGACCTGACGGCGATCGCTCCGGTGTACTCCAACTTCCAGTGGAGGACGCCGATCATCGCCGCGACCCGCATCCTCAGCGGTGAGCCGGTGCCGAAGGAGTGGGTGCTCCCGCAGCCGGCCATCACCGAGGACCAGCTGGACGACGTGATCGCCCAGAACGAGGGCATGCCGCCGCTGCACTACGCGCTGTGTGGCTGCGAGGACATGCCGGGTTACCCGGAGCGCTGGCAGGGCTAGTTCCCTCCTCGCTTCCCGACCGGACGGCCGGGCGCGCCCCCGCC
>PKER01000085.1 GCA_002919115.1 bacterium | reverse complement strand
GCCGGCGAGCGGGTCGCCGAGGCCCGCGAGGCCGCGGCGGACGCGATCGCCAAGGTCAAGCCCAAGCTGCGCGGCGTCACACACGAGTACGCGTTCTTCGTCTCGCTGCTTCTGGGCGCCGGGCTGATCCTGCTCGCCGAGGGGACGAAGGCGACGCTCGCCGTCGGCATCTACGCGGCGAGCCTGTCCGCGCTCTTCGGCGTCTCGGCCCTCTACCACCGGGTGAACTGGCGCCCGACGGCGCGCCGGTGGATGCGCCGGCTCGACCACACGATGATCTTCTTTTTGATCGCGGGCACGGTGACCCCGTTCGCGATGCTCGTCCTCGAGCCGCCGCTCGCGACGGCGCTGCTCGTCGCCGTCTGGGCGGGCGCGGCGGCCGGCACGGTCGTCGAGCTCATCTGGATCGACTCGCCGAAGTGGGTGAGCGCGGCCGTCTACATCGCCGTCGGGCTGATCGGCGCGGCCGGCTTCCCCGCGATCGTCGTGAAGGCCGGCATCGCCGCAGGCGCGCTGATCGCGCTCGGCGGAGTGCTGTACGCGGCCGGCGCGGTGATCTACGCCTTGCAGCGGCCCGACCCGAGCCCGAGGGTCTTCGGCTACCACGAGATCTTCCACGTGCTCGTGATCGCCGCCGCCGCGGCCCACTTCGCGGCGGTGGCGCTGTTTGCCCTCCCGGCGGCGGGCTGACCCGCCCCGCCTCGGGCCCCGGGGACACACCGCGCCCCCCAAACCGCACGTTCAGCCCTAGTAGTCGAAAAACGAAGGCCAGGGCTGAACGTCCCGGCGCCGGCCCGGTTCGTTCAGCCGTGGTAGTCGAAAAACGACGACCAGGGCTGAACGTGGGCCTGCGGGGCTCGGCGTTTGGCGCGGTCGGCGGCGCTTATCGGCCGTCCGCGAAAAAAAGTGGTGAGAGATTTGCGCGCCCTGGGTAATGGGTGAAGCGCTGTCAATGACATAACCAACGCGCTCACGCGGTTGCAGGGGACCGCCGGGGCGGAGGGCGCCGACCACCGGCAGGAGGAGGAGCGAGTGTTGGAGTCATTGCGAAGCGCCCGCGCGTGCGCTCGCACCAGCCGAGTAGCCGCGGCGCTGGCCGCTTTCGCCCTTGCGGCGATCACGCTGATCTTCGCGTCACCGGCGCGCGCGCAGGGGGCGCCGCAGGTTCTCTTGTTCCACGACGGCGCCGACGCCGCCACGGACGCGGGCGTCGCCGCCATCCAGGATCTGGCCGCGGACAACGACTTCGACGTCACCGTGACGTCCGACGCGGCCGACCTCAACCCCGACGACCTCGACGCCTACGCCGCGCTGATCTTCCTCGGCGTCGAGGGCGACGTGCTGAACGACGCGCAGGCGAACGCCGTGCGCGACTACGTGCGCGACGGCCACGGCTTCCTCGGCATCGGCACGACCGCCGAGGCGATGCCGGGCTCGAACTTCTTCGACAACCTGATCGGGGCGCGGCCCGACGGCGACGCCTCCGGGCCTGAGGAGAACGTCGTCGTCTTCGGCGATCGCGTGCATCCCGCGACCGCTGACCTGCCGCTCGAGCTCGACGTCACGGACAGCTTCTACGTCTGGGAGGACCGCCCGACGCACAAGGTCCACGTCGTCGCGCGCTGGCGCGCGCCCGGCGACCCCGCCGGCGACGGCACCGACGTGGCGAACACCGACCACGAGCTCTCCTGGTGCCACGACTTCCAGGGCGGGCGCTCCTTCTACACCGCGCTCGGCCAGACCGCGGACACCTACGAGCTGGACGAGTTCCGCCGGCACCTGCTCGGCGCGATCCAGTGGACCGCCGGCCTCGTGCGCGCGAACTGCAAGGCGACGGTCGCCGACTACTACGAGGGCGAGCGCCTCGTCGACGGCACCTCGGGCGACCTCCAGCACACCGGTGAGTCGCACGGCCTGACGATCGCGCCCAACGGCTGGGTCATCTACATCGGCCGCGGCGACTGCCGCACGGACGAGGCCCGCGGGCAGGTCGCCGGCCTCGGCGCCCCGACCCCGCGCATCCTCGACTTCGCCAACCCGAACGTCGGCGTCGGCTGCGGCACCGTGCACGTCTTCGACCCCGAGGAGTACGACGGCACGGTCAACAGCGGCGTCACCCTCGCCGGGATCATCCCGGTCTACGGCGACCGCGGCGCGGGCGACGAGATCAACGGGAAGATCGAGGCCGGCCTGCTCGGGGTTACGGTCGCGCCCGACTTCATGACCACCGGGCACATCTACGTCCAGTACTTCCCGACCTTCAACCCGGCCAACCCGAACCTGCCGGGGCTCACCGACGGCGCCGACCGGCGGCGCACGAAGATGCACAAGGCGCGCGTCTCGCGGTTCACGATCGACCTCGAGACGAAGCAGCTCGACCTCAGCTCCGAGGTGGTCATCTTCGAGTACGAGTCGCAGATCTACAGCTGCTGCCACCGCGGCGGCGGCATGGGCTTCGACTCGGAGGGCAACCTCTACATCACCACCGGCGACTCGAACTCGTCGCAGAGCACGAACGGCTACTCGGGCAACCACCCGGCCTTCCGCTGCCCGCAGCGCCAGCCGCTGCCCGGGCCGGGCGACCCCGCCAACAACGAGGACTGCGGCGAGCTCAACTTCTCCTTCCGTGACGCGCGGCGCACCGCCGGGTCGACCAACGACTACAACGGCAAGATGCTGCGCTTCAACCCGATCGACGACATCCCCGACGGGGTGCAGCCGGAGGTCGGGCCGGGCACCACGTACACGCTGCCCACCGACGAGTCGCCGAACGGGCCGAACCTCTTCGACGGGACCGAGGGCGGCGGCGGCCTGACCAAGCCGGAGATCTACGCGATGGGCCTGCGCAACCCGTCGCGGCTGTCGATCGACCCGGAGACCGACGTCCCGTACACGGCGTGGGTCGGCCCGGACGCGGGCTCGCCCAGCCAGACCCAGGGCCCGTCGACCTACGAGAGCGCGGCCCAGATCGCGGAGGCCGGCAACTACGGCTGGCCCTACTGCATGGGCAACCAGCAGGCCTACCGCGACCGCGTCGCCCCGGACGGCGACCTGCGCACGGAGAACGAGCCGGGGTACGTGGACGGCGGTCCCGCCGGCAACCCGATCCCGGGCTGGTACGACTGCGAGGACCTCGTCAACGACTCGCCCAACAACACCGGGCTCGAGGTGCTCCCGCACGAGACCGGCACGGGCAAGGACGCGGGCACCGCGCGCCCGGTGAACCTCTGGTACAGCCGCGGCAACCCGAACGGGGCCAACGGCTGCCCGGACTTCCCGCGGCCGAACGGGGCGCCGGACTACGGCGCGGACCCGGTCCAGCTCTGCCCGTACGCCACGGCGTCCGGCGCGACGATCATGGACGGGCCGGTCTACCGCTACCCGGACACGGCCGACCCGTCAGTCGCCTGGCCCGAGTACTGGGACGGCCGCTGGTTCCTCTTCGACCACAACAACAACTCGATCAAGCACGGCCTGCTGCTCGACCCGGAGACCGACCAGGACGGCGGCCAGCCCGTGTGGGCGGACAGCCTGCGCGGCGTCATCAGCTGGGGCGCGAACTACATGGACTCGAAGTTCGCGCCCGACGGCAGCCTGTACGTGCAGGTCTACCAGGGGTTCTTCACCACCGGGCCGCAGGCCGGCCTGTACCGGTTCACCTACACCGGCGGGCCTGACACGCCGGGCGCCGACCCGCAGTGGCAGGCCACCGGCAACCCGCGCGAGATCCGGTTCGACGTCGGCTCGTCGGGCGGCGTCGCCTACGAGTGGGACTTCGACGGCGACGGCGAGGCCGACTCCACCGAGGCGTCCCCCGTGCACGTCTTCGACGAGGACGGCAGCTACGAGGTGACCCTCACCGTCACCTACGCGGACGGCGAGACCGACTCGAAGACGATCACGGTCAACGTCTCGGGCGAGGACACGCAGCCCCCGACCACGACCATCCAGCTCAACGGGGCCGACCCGGTCGACACCTACGACGGCCCGGTGGAGGTGACCCTGAGCGCGGAGGACGAGGGCTCCGGCGTCGAGGTCACCCAGTACCGGGTCGACGGCGGCGACGTCAACGTCTACGAGGAGCCCTTCACGGTCCGCGGCAACGGCGAGCACACGGTCGAGTACCGCTCGCGCGACGTCGCCGGCAACGTGGAGGACTGGAACTCGGTCACGTTCACGATCGAGGCTCCCCAGGGCGGCGAGTGCCTGCAGTCCGACGAGTTCAACGGCGCGGACATCGACCCCAAGTGGGAGATCCGCAACGACGACCCGTCGCTGCGGTCCATCGGCGACGGCGTCCTGCGCCTGACGACGGCCCAGGGCGATGTCCGGGGCAACGAGCTCACCGCGCGCAACGCCCTGCTGCAGGACGCCCCCGCGCCGCCGTGGACGGCGACGATCAAGCTCGACCACACGGCGATCGCGAGCAACGGGCAGGCCGCGGGCATCGTGCTGTGGGTGCGTGACAACCCCGGCTACATGATGAAGACGGCGGTCCAGTACAAGGACTTCGACCTGTCCGGTCAGCCCATGAACGGCATCTGGGTCGAGCGCGCGCTGAGCACGAACGGCTCGGAGAACCCGAACTACGGCTGGCCCGGCGAGCCGGGTCCGCAGTTCCCGAACTCCGGCAAGATCGAGCCGCCGACGGACGACCTGTGGATCCGCGTCCGGCACGACGGCACGGACATCCACACCGAGTACTCGTTCGACGGCGACGAGTGGGAGGTCCAGGCGCCGCCGTTCCCCGCCTCCGAGCTGGAGTCGGAGGGCGAGATCAAGTTCGGCGTGTTCGCCAAGCACGACGGCGACGGCCCCGAGACCACCGTGGCGTTCGACTACTTCCGCGTCGAGTGCGGTGGTCCCGGCGGCTGCTCCGTCGAGTCCGACTCGTTCGACGGCGACGAGCTCGACCCGAAGTGGGAGCTCGTCAACCCGTCGGCGGGCAACGAGCCCACGGTCGGTGACGGGCACCTGACGATGCCCATGATCCAGGGCGACCTCTACGGCGCCACGGGCACCGCCCAGCTCCTGCTGCAGGGCGTGCCCAGGGACGAGTCGTGGGTCGCGACGGCGAAGATCCGCCACGAGAACATCGACACCAACGGCGAGGCCGCCGGGCTGGCGCTGATCAACCGGTTCGATCCGAACCACTTCATGAAGACCGCCGTCCAGTACAGGTCCGACACGGACCCGAACCAGGACGGCGACCAGCCCGGCAAGTGGGCCGAGCGCGTCCTCACCTCGGACGGCTCGGCGATCACCCTGCCGGGCGAGACGGTGCCGTGGCCCAACTCGGGAGCCCTGGACCTCCAGGACGACCACGTCTGGGTCCGGTTCGTCTACGACGCCGAGGAAGAGGAGGTCTCGACCTGGACCTCGGTGGACGGCGAGGAGTTCGTCAAGTTCGGGCAGAACGTCCCGGTCGACCAGTACCTCAATGAGGCCGGCGGCCTGCGGGTCGGCCTGTTCGCCAAGCACGACGGCACGGGCGACGACGAGGTGCAGTTCGACGAGTTCAACCTCGTCCACGGCACCAGCGATCCGCAGACGCCCGCGGACGACTGCGGCGGCGGTGGCGGCGGCGACAACACGCCGCCCACCACCACGGCCACGACCAACCCGGCCGAGCCGGACGGCGAGAACGGCTGGTTCACCGGACCCGTCGAGGTGACCCTGGAGGCCACCGACAACGAGGGCGGCTCGGGCGTCGAGACGACCGAGTACCGCGTCGACGGCGGCGACTTCCAGGCCTACGACGGCCCGTTCACCGTCGAGGGCGACGGCCGCCACGTGGTCGAGTACCGGTCGACCGACGCCGACGGTAACACCGAGGCGACCAAGTCGCTCGAGCTGCCGATCGACGGGACGCCGCCGACCACGACGGCGACGCTCGACGGCAACGAGCTCACGCTCGAGGCCGACGACGGCGAGGGCTCCGGCGTCGTGCGGACGGAGTTCCGCGTCGACGGCGGCGACTGGCAGGAGTACGCGGCCGAGGAGGTCCTCCTGAACTCGGAGGCCGACCTCGAGCGCTGGGCCCAGGCCGGGCCGGGCGGCCTCGTCTGGGTCGACGAGGAGGGCGGCTTCGCCCGCACCCAGGGCGGCCTCGGGATGCCGTGGTACCCGGTGCGCGAGTACGGCGACTTCGTGCTCAAGCTCCAGTGGCGCGACTCCTCGCCCGAGGGCGCGGGCAACGCGGGCGTGTTCGTCCGCTTCCCGGACCCGCAAATCCCGCTGGCGGAGCGGCCCGAGTCCGGCCCCGGCGACTGGGACGGCCCGTACTGCGGCCGCACCGGCTCCGCGGCCACGGACCCGGCCTGGGTCGCGATCTACTGCGGCCACGAGATCCAGATCAACGACCACCAGGGAGACGTCCAGAAGACCGGCTCGATCTACAACTTCGCGCCGGTCGACGAGGAGGGCGCGAAGGTCCAGCCCAAGGGCACCTGGGTGGACTTCGAGATCCGGGTCGTCGGCCAGCAGTACACGGTCATCCGCAACGGCGAGGTCATCAACGAGTTCGACAACTCGATCCCGAAGGAGTCCTCGCGCGCGGGCGACCCGCCGACCCAGGCACGCCAGTTCACCAGCGGCTACATCGGCCTGCAGAACCACGGCGGCGCCGACGTGGTCGACTACCGCAACGTCCGGATCCAGCGGCTCGACGAGGGCGCGGTCCAAGGCCCGGTGGAGCTGCCGGACGACGCGCAGGTGGTCGAGTACCGCTCGGTCGACGCGGCGGGGAACGTCGAGGAGGCCAAGCGGCTCGAGCTCGGCGGCGGCGGCGCGCCGGACCTGCGCGCCCAGGTGAAGCCGCGCAAGGCCAAGGCCAAGCCGCAGAAGGCGAAGCGGTTCCGGGTGACCGTGCGCAACCGCGGCGACGCGTCCGCGGAGGACGTGCGGATCTGCGCGAAGGCGAAGAAGCGCCTGGCTCGCGTCCAGGGCTCGCAGTGCCGCGAGGCGCCGAGCATCGGCGCGGGCAACCGCGTGCGGGCCGCCTTCCGGGTGAAGTTCACCAAGAAGGCCGCCGGCAAGCGGGTGCGCGTGCAGTTCGTGGCGCGCGTGAAGGGCGCCAAGAACGCCAAGGCCGCGGCCGTCGTCAAGGTCAAGAAAAAGAAGAAGAAGCGGTGATGGGAAGCGATCCCCGCGCCGCGGCAAGGGGTCCCCTCGCCGGCCCGGCGATCTCGCGGAGGAGGTTCCTCCACGGGGTCGCCGGGGCGGCCCTGCTGTGCAGCCTGGAGGGGCCGGCGCGCACCGTCCTCGGGCGGGGCACGTCGGCCGCCTTCCGCGCCCAGCGCCGCAAGCGCTTCGCGCCGTTTGAGAGCGAGCTGCCGATCCCGCCCGTACTGGAGCCCGTCTCGACCGAGGGCGGCGTCGACCGCTACGAGATCACGATGCGCCCCGGGGAGCAGCAGATCCTCGAGGGCGAGCCGACGCGGATCCTGGGCTACGAGGGGATGTTCCCGGGGCCGACGATCAAGGCGGAGCGCGACCGCCCGGTGGAGGTGGTGCAGCGCAACGATCTCGGCACCGGCGAGGACGTGGTCGTGCACCTGCACGGGGGCGTCACCGAGCCGGAGTCCGACGGGCACCCCGACGACGTGATCCCGCCGGGCGGCGAGTACACCTACCGCTACGCGAACCGCCAGCGCGCCGCGACCCTCTGGTACCACGAGCACGGGCACGGATACACCGCGAAGGGGGTCTACGCGGGGCGCGCCGGCATGTATCTAGTGGACGACCCCGAGGAGCGGGCGCTGGGGCTGCCGCGCGGCGAGTACGACGTGCCGCTGGTCATCTGCGACCGCAGCTTCGACGAGGACAACCAGTTCCTCTACCCGAGCTACTTCCCGATCGACGGGTTCTACGGCAACACGATCCTCGTCAACGGCGCCGTGATTCCCCGCATGCGGGTCGAGCGGCGGCTGTACCGCTTCCGGATCCTGAACGCGTCGAACGCGCGCACGCTCGAGCTCGTGCTCTCGCACGGCGCGCAGATGATCCAGATCGGCGCCGACAGCGGCGGGCTGCTGCCGCGGCCGGTCAAGCGGCGCGTGATCTCGCTGTGCCCCGCGGAGCGCGCCGACGTGGTCATCGACTTGCGCGAGTTCACCCCCGGCTCGGAGCTGGTCCTGCGCAACCGCGCGGGCGACGAGGCGACGCGGCGGGTGATGCGCTTCGACGTTGTGCGCGGCGGCAGCGAGGAGGCGCGCGTGCCGAAGCGGCTGCGCGACCCGGTGCTGTGGCCCGAGGTCGTCGGCGAGCGCACGTTCACGCTCGACTTCCAGACCAGCCCCGAGCCGCAGTGGCAGATCAACGGCAAGGGCTTCGACCACGACCGGATCGACGCCGAGCCGCGCCTGGGGACCGCCGAGCTCTGGCACTGGGTGAACACCGGCCCGGGCCTGCACCCCATGCACACGCACCTGGCGCACTTCCAGGTGGTCTCGGTCGGCGGTCGCAAGCCCGGTCCCGCCGACCGCAGGGCGATGAAGGACACGGTGCTGGTCCCGCCCAACGAGACCGTGACCGTGAAGGTGCTCTTCGCGGGCTTCCCCGGCCGGTACGTGTTCCACTGTCACGCGCTCGAACACGGGGACAGGGACATGATGGGTCAGATGAGGGTGCGGCCATGAGCGGGCGGCTGGGATTGCTCGCCGCGCTCGTCGCCGCGGCGCTCGTGCTGTCCGCGGGACCGGCGGCCGCGCAGACGACGCACTACGTCGGCGAGGAGGGCAACTCGCCCGCGAACTTCGGCTGGGACCCGCCCGAGCTCGAGATCGCCGTCGGGGACACGGTGCGCTGGTGCTTCAGCGCGGCGGCCGGGGACTCGCCCCCATGCGAGGACATCGAGGCGCCGCACGACGTCCACATCCTGGACTCGGCCGGCCAGCCGGTCGCCGCGTCGGACGTCTTCCCCGTCGGGGGCGGGGCGGACGCCTACTTCGAGTACACGTTCGACTCGGAGGGCACCTTCACCTACATCTGCCAGATCCACCCGTCGACGATGATCGGGACGCTCACGGTGGGCGGCGGTGGCGGGGAGGACACGATCCCGCCGACCACGACGATCCTGCTCAACGGCGCCGCCCCGGTGAGCACCTACGACGGGCCGGTCGAGGTGACGCTCCAGGCCGGCGACAACGCGGGCGGGTCCGGGGTCGAGACGACCGAGTACGCGCTCGACGGCGGCGACTTCCAGGAGTACCTGGGCCCGTTCACGGTGTCGGAGGAGGGCGAGCACACGATCCGGTACCGCTCAACCGACGCCGCGGGGAACGTTGAGGAGCCGAAGGAGGTCACCTTCACGATCGACGTGGGCGGCGGCGGGGAGGAGCCGGCCGCGCTCGCGGTCACGGTCAAGCCGAAGAACAAGCGCGCGAAGGCCGGTCGCAAGGTGGCCTTCCGCGTGCGGCTCGCGAACACCGGCGATCAGGCCGCGACCGACCCGAAGGTGTGCGTCAAGGCGCCCCGCAAGCGGGTGAAGCCCGCGAACGGCCGCTGCTGGACGCTGAGCGAGCTGGCCGGCGGCGAGCAGCGCTCGGCGCGCTTTGCGCTCAAGGTGAAAAAGCCGGCGGCGGGCAAGCGCGTCAAGGTCAGGTTCGTGGCGACCGCCGAGGGGATCAAGCGGCAGGTGCGGACGGTCACGCTGCGCGTGGCGAAGCGCAAGCGCTAGCGCGTGATGCGGGCGGCGCTCAGCCCGCCGCGAGCGCCGCCGCGGCGCGCTCCTTGTGGCGCTCGATGAGCTCGAGCACCTCGGACTCGCGGCCCTCGCGCACGAGCTCGATCGGGTCGGGCTCGCCGTTGACGATGCCCTCGAAGAACTCCTTGCGGTCCTGGTAGGTGGGCAGCGTGCTCTTCGCCCAGCCGCGTGCGTCGTTCAAGATCACCGCGAGGCGCGCGTAGTCCTCGCCGAAGAGCTCCGAGATCTCGCGCTTCATGCGCTTGGCGAGCGCGGGCGAGGCGCCCGCGGTGGAGATCGCGATCGCGAGCGGGCCGGTGCGCACGATCGCGGGGAGGATGAAGTTGCACAGCGGCGGGACGTCGACGACGTTGACGAGCATCGCCCGCTTCTCGGCGTCGTAGTAGACGCCGATGTTGACCTCGGAGTCGTTCGTGGCGGCGATCACCATGAACTTGCCCTCGAGGTCGCCGGGCTCGTACCGCTTGCGGTGCCAGGTGATCGAGCCCTCCTCGGCGAGGCGCTGGAGCTCGGGGTGGGCATCGGGCGCGACCAGCGTGACGTCGCCGTCGCAGGCGAGCAGGCCCTCGACCTTCTCCAGGCCCACGTCGCCGCCGCCGACCACGAGGCAGTTGCGCCCCTTGAGCTTCAGGCACGCGATGTAGAGGGGCGTCTCCAGCATGTCCCGCACGCAGGACTGATCACAGATCCCCTTGCGGAACTGGCAGACGCACTCCTTGCCGGCGTAAGCCTGGGCTGGCATCCAAGCACAGGTTAGTGCGGATCGATGCTCGCGGCTTCCCGCGGCGGTACGATCGCCCGCCGATGCCGGGCGGAGACGAACGCGACCGGCGTGGGCGGCTGCCGCTGTTGCGCGGGCCGTGGTGGTTCACGCGCCGCCGCGAGCTGAGCGACGATCAGCGCCACAGCCTGCTCGCGCAGCTCTATTTCCTGGGGCCGGACCGCGCGCCCTTCCTCGAGCGCTTCGCGGTCCTGCTGACGCTCGCGATCCTGCTCGCGGTCTTCGGCCTGGCCGCCGACTCGCCCACGGTCGTGATCGGCGCGATGGTGATCTCGCCGTTCACGACGCCGCTGCTCGGCCTCGCCGCGGCCCTCGTCATGGGCTGGCCGCGCCGGCTCCTGGAGTCCGCCGCGATCCTCGCGGGCGCGACCGTCGCGGGCATCGTCGTGGGCTGGCTCGCGCTCGGCGTGATCCCCGAGCCCGCGACCCTCACGCGCAACTCGCAGATCCTCCTCGCCCACACCCGGCCGCAGCTGCTCGACCTGGGCGTGGCGCTGGTCGCGGGCGCCGCGGGCGCGTTCGTGCTCGTGCGCCGCGAGGCCGTGGGGGCGCTGCCGGGCGTGGCGGTCGCGGTCGCGCTCGTGCCGCCGCTCGCGACCACGGGGATGATGATCCACCTCGGCGAGGGCGAGCGCGCGGTCCAGGCGCTCCTGCTGTTTGCGACGAACTTCGCCGGGATCGTGTTCGCCGCCTCGGTGATGCTGCTCGCGCTCGGCGTGCGCACGCGCAGCAAGCACGCCAACACCACCAAGGTCGGGCTGATCTCCGCGTTCGTGTCGGTGGTCGTGATCGCGGTGCCGCTCACCGTGGTCACGGTCGAGCGCGCGCGGGACGCCGTCGCCCACGACGACGTGATCGAGGCGACCAGCGCCTGGCTCGCCGACCGCGACCTGCGCCTGCTGGAGGCCGAGGTGGACGTGGACGAGGGCACCGTGTTCCTGGAGCTCGAGGGGCCCCGCAAGCCGGAGTCGCTCGCGCCCCTCGCCGAGCGGCTGGCCGGCGTGCTGGGACAGGAGGTCGAGCTCGAGGCGGACTGGGTGCGCTCCGAGCGGATGAGCGTCAGCGGGGTTCCCTAGGGGCCCTCGTCAGGGGGCGCCGGGCGCGGCGAAGGGGTTGTCTGGGGCGCCCCGCCGGCTGGGGGCGGCCCTTCGGGCCGGGTTTGCCGGTGATTGGAGGGGAAAGTGCCCCTTGCTACTCTCGCCGTCCGGTCGGGCCTGAGAGAGTCTCCGATGTCGGCTCGACCGGGGGAGAGCGATATGCGCCTGATCATCACCGAGAAGAACAACTCCGCGAAGAAGATCGCGGACATCCTGAGCCGTGGCACCGCCAAGGCGGATTCGACCTACAAGGTGCCCTTCTACACCTGGTCGGACGACGAGGGCGAGCACATGGCCGTGGGCCTCAAGGGCCACGTGATGACGGTCGCCTTCCCCGAGAAGTACTCCAACTGGCAGGAGACCGACCTGCACGAGCTGATCAACGCGCCGCTCGTCAGCGAGCCGACCGACAAGAACGTGGTCAAGGCGGTGCGCAAGCTCGCCAAGGGCGCCGACTCGATCGTGATCGCCACCGACTACGACCGCGAGGGCGAGCTGATCGGGCTGGAGGCGCTGCAGCAGGTGCTCGAGGTGAACCCGGGCGTGCTCGGGAACGGCACCGAGGACGACACCGACCCCGAAGAGGTCCTCGCCAAGCGGCCGCCGATCAAGCGCGCCCGCTACTCGGCGCTCACCAAGGACGAGATCGAGCGCGCCTTCGCGAACCTCGACGAGCTCTCCTACGACCTGGCCTACGCCGGCGCGGCGCGCCAGGACATCGACCTGATCTGGGGCGCCACGCTGACCCGCGCGGTCTCGCGCGCGACGCGGCGCTTCGGCTCCAACTTTTTGTCCGTGGGCCGCGTGCAGAGCCCGACCCTGGGCCTGATCGTCGAGCGCGAGCTCGAGCGCCGCGCGCACGTGCCGAAGCCCTACTGGGAGGTGTTCGCCAAGTTCGAGCACCCCGACGGGTCGTTCGAGGCGCACCACGCCACCGACAAGTTCTGGGACGAGGACGAGGCCAAGCGAGCCCTCGAGAACACGAAGAGCCCCGGCGTCGTGCGCGAGGTCACCGCGCGCCGCTCGACCCGCAAGCCGCCGACCCCGCTGAATACGACGGCGTTCACGACGGACTGCTCGAACCGGCTCGGGATCAGCCCGGCCCAGGCGATGCGGATCGCCGAGGACCTCTACATGGACGGCTTCATCTCCTACCCGCGCACCGACAACACGGTGTACCCGCCGTCGCTGGCCGCGCGCGAGCTCGTTCAGCAGATGGTGCGCATCCCGGAGTTCGCCGAGGGCGCGTTCGTGCTCGACGGGCCGATGCAGCCGACGCGGGGCAAGAAGGAGACCACGGACCACCCGCCGATCCACCCGACGCAGGCGGTCCACCCGAGCGCGCTCGACGGGCCGAAGCGCCGCGTGTACGAGCTCGTCGTGCGCCGCTTCATCGCGACCTTCGCGCCGCCGATGGTCACCGAGTCGACGCGCGCCGACATCGACGCGGGCTCGGAGAGCTACTTCGTGCGCGGCTCGGTCGTGATCGACCCGGGCTTCGCCCGCATCTACCACTACGCGCGCTCGGCCGACGAGGAGATCCCCAAGCTTGAGCAGGGCCAGGAGCTCGCGCTCGACGGCGAGCCGTGGATGGTCGGCAAGGAGACCCAGCCGCCGCCCCGGATCGGCCAGGGCAAGCTGATCGAGCTCATGGAGGAGCGCGGGCTCGGCACGAAGGCGACGCGCGCGGAGATCATCCAGAAGCTCTACGACCGCGGCTACGTCTACGGCAACCCGCCGATCCCGTCGGAGACCGGGATCGCCATGTACAAGGCGTTCAAGGAGTACGTGCCGCGCATGGCGACGCCGGAGATGACGGCGGAGCTCGAGCACGACATGGACGAGATCGCCGCCGGCAAGATCTCCAAGGAGCAGGTCGTCGGCGTCAGCCGCGAGCTCCTGCACGGGACCATCGACGAGATGCAGGAGCGCAAGGACGAGCTCGCGAAGGTCATCTGGGCGGGCATGGACGAGGACAAGTACCTCGGCCCGTGCAAGGTCTGCGAGGAGGCCGGCCGCACGCGGCCGGACGGCTCGCCCAACCGCCTGCGCGTGATCGACCTGAAGGGCGGCAAGCGCTTCTGGGGCTGCGAGGGCTACGACCGCGACAACCCCGACTCGCCGGACTCGTGCAACAACTCCGGCCCGCTGCCGGGCCGCGGCTACGAGCTGTGGCGGTTCGAGGAGCGCTGCTCGGTGTGCGGCCAGGCGCCGCGGCTCACCGTCAAGGGCTTCCGCGGGCGCCCCTGGAAGCTCTGCCTGAACGACGACTGCCCGACGATGGTCGAGATGCGCGAGAAGCGCGCCGAGCGTCAGCGCCAGCGCAAGGAGCGCGAGGCCGCCAAGGAGGCCGCGGAGAACGGCGCGGAGGCGGCGGAGGGCGTCGCGGCCGAGGCG
>PKER01000145.1 GCA_002919115.1 bacterium | reverse complement strand
GGCGGCCCGTCGTGCCCTGGGAGCCCGCCTTCCTCGACCGCGACCTGCCCTCGCTCCCGCCCCGGATGCGGGTCATGAACGCTGCCCAGAACCTGCTGTACCGGCGGGCCCCGGCCGTGGTGGCGCCGTCGCGGGCGATGGTCGAGTGGGTGACGCGCCACCGCGGCGTGCCGCCCCAGCGCGTGCACCTCGTCCACAACCCGATCGACGCCGACGCGGTGCGCCGGGCGGCGGGCGAGCGCCCGGCCCCAGACGGGGTCTTCCGCCTGTGCGCGGTCGGTCGGCTCGTCGAGCAGAAGGGCTACGACGTGCTGGTCGAGGCCCTCGCCTCCGTGCGCGACGAGCTCCCCGATCCCTGGCAGCTCACCGTCGTCGGCGAGGCGGGGATCTGGCGGGGCTCGTGGGAGGAGCGCCTGCGCGCGCTGATCGCCCGGCACGGGCTGGAGGGCAAGGTGCGGCTCGCGGGGTACCTGGACAACCCACACGCCGAGATGGCGCGCGCCGACGTCTTCGTGCACGCCGCGCGCTGGGAGCCGTTCGGCAACGTCCTGGTCGAGGCGCTCGCGGTCGGGTTGCCCGTGGTCGCGGCCGACTGCCCCGGCGGGCCGGCGGAGATCCTGGACTCGGGCCGCTACGGCGTGCTCGTGCCGAACGAGGACCCGCGCGCGCTGGGGCGCGCGATCGCCGAACTCGCGCACGACGACGCCCGCCGCGCCGAGCTCGCCGGGGTAGCGCCGGAGGGGGCCGCGCGCTTCGCGCCGGCGCGGATCGCCGAGCGCCTGCTGGAGCTGGCGCGCGACCTGGACTTTTGACGGACAGCAAGCAGCCATCCGTTGACAGGCGGTCGTTTCGTGCTTAGGTTCATGGGTGCCGCCGCCCCCGCGGCGGCGTAAAGGAGAGGTTCGAGGACGCGCGCCCCAGGGCTGGGAGCGCGCCGTCCGGGACAACACGAGAGGAGGACATGCACCACATGGCTGTGGCAAGCCATGGTCGCGGCGTGCGCGCGGGGGGAATGCGCACCGCCCGTGTCGCATGGTTTGTGGCGTGTTGTGCGCTGGCCCTCGCCGCCTTCCCGGCGATGGCCAAGGCCGAGTACCAGGCGCCGCCGCCCGATCCCGGGTTCGAGTACATCTTCGACGGGACGGCGACCGGCTCCGACGCCTCGTTCGACAAGTGGATCTTCGCGAGCAACACGATCGCGGGGTCCGCGTCTCAGAACCGCTGGACGCTGAACGAGGAAGAGGGCGCGATGGATCCGAACGACTCGCCGTTCGGGGCCATCTGGTACCCGGTGAAGCCGTTCGGCAACGCCACGCTGAAGCTCAAGTACATGGTCGAGGACACGCCCTCGGCCACGCGCAACGGCGGCGTGATGATCCGCGCCCCCGAGGTGCGCTACCAGGGCTCGAACGCCGAGGTGCTCGCGGCGAAGCCGATCGGGTACAGCTACAGGGTCTGCCCGGGGGCGCTCGAGATCTGCGGGCTCACCGAGCCGGCGCCGTCTGAGACCTACTTCTGGGAGGGCGCGGACGGCCCGTTCCCGCCGGCGTCGGACGCCGAGGACCCGGACAACCCGTTCCTCTACACGGGCCCCTACTGCGGGCGCTCGAGCAACTCGGTCAGCCCGGCGCTGCCGAACAACGTGCTGCAGTTCGACAGCACGACGCAGCTGGTGATGAACGGCACCAACGCCAACAACCACCAGCACTGGACCCAGGTCTACTGCGGGCACGAGATCCAGATCAACGAGACGCTCACCGGCGGCGGGCCCAACCCGTCGACCGACCCGCGCAAGACCGGCTCCGTCTACGGGTTCCAGGACCTGAACGCGGCGCAGTCGCGCACGTACGAGCGCCTCGAGAAGGGCGTCTGGCACGAGATGGAGATCCGGATGATGGGCCAGCAGTTCACCGTGCTGGTGGACGGCAAGGTCATCAACCAGTTCGACAACGCCATCCCGAGGGTGGCGTCGCGCGCCGGCGACCCGCCGACGGTGGCGCGCCAGCAGCCCGCGGGCTACATCGGCTTCCAGTCCCACGGCGGCAACGACCGCATCTGGTACAAGGAGGTCCAGGTCCGCGAGTACTCCGAGGCCGAGATCCCGGAGAACCTCGTGGCGCCGACGGTGAGCGGCAACCCGCAGGTCGGCAAGAAGCTCACCTGCGACAAGGGGGTGTGGGACCTGCCGAAGGCGACCTACACCTACAGCTGGTTCCGCGCCAACCCGATCGCCGACCACCCGCGCTTCCGGGCGCCCTCGCAGGAGGACCTCGGCAACCGGGTGACGCCGCCGCATCCGGAGGGGCTGTACGGCACCGACAACCTCACGTGGCTGGGCCCGGAGCACCTCAAGGACGGGCGCAACTACGTGCTGACCGAGGACGACGTCGGCAAGGTGGTCTACTGCCAGGTGTCGGCGACCCGGCACGGCGCGACCACGTGGGCGTACGCGAGCGCCCCGCAGATCGGCCGCAACGTGCCGGTGAACGTCACCCCGCCGACGCTCGTCGGCTCCGGGCGTGTCGGCACCATGCTCACCTGTGAGCGCGGTGAGTGGACCGGCTCCGGCTCCTACTCGTACGAGTGGCTGCTCGACGGGGAGGAGGTCGAGGTCGGCACCGGGCCGGGCCAGACCGGCTCGACCAACCCCGCGCGGTTCCGCGCCCAGGAGTCGCAGCTCGGCTCCGAGGTGGTGTGCGTGGTGACGCGGCACGGGCCCAAGGGCGACTCCGACCCGGTCCCGTCGAACGCGGTCGAGATCGTCCCGCGCGACTAGCCCGCGCACGCCGCTGAACGCTGCGAAGTCCGCCCGCCGGGCCCCGCGCCCGGCGGGCGGGCCGCTACTGGAGCTCCGCGTTCAGCGGACCGAAGATCTTCATCTCCTCGATGCCGCGGCCGGCGAAGTCGCGCGGCACGAAGAGGTAGTAGGTGACGGTCTGCCCGGCGCGCACCTTGCGGGCCGGCGGGCCGTCCTCGCAGCTCTCCTCCCAGATCTCGTCGTACTGCTTGCGGGTCTCGTCCGAGGTCGCGGGCCACTCGAACTCGATCGCCTCGCACACGTAGCGCGCCTCGACCGAGTCGCCGTTGATCAGGGCGTCGTAGTCGCGCGCGAAGCGCACCGTGGGCGCGATCTCGGCGTCGTCGCCCTCGCTGTTGTCGGCGACCACGCGGACGTAGTCGACCTCCTCGTACCCGGCGCCCTCCCGGTAGGAGTCGATGCGCTCGAGCACCGGGTCGGAGCCGGGCTCGACGAACGGCGTGACCTCGAGCTCCATGCCCCACTGGGTCTCGCCGCGCACCGTGGCGGCCCCCTCATCCCGTTCCTCATCGCCGCCGCCGCAGGCGCCGGCGATCGCGCCCACGAGGACGGCGGCCGTCGTCGCGAAGACTCTCCTCAGCTTCATCGGCTCCTCTCTTCCTCCTCCTCCGCCGCGAGCGCTCGGGCGCAGCGCGGGCTTTCGCGCGCGGCAGTCTAGTCACGCGTCACGCAGGGCCCGGCTTTGGCAAGCTGCCGCGGCTGATGGTCCGCTCCATCGCCCGCCACGTGACCGGCAAGCGCGGCCGCTGGGCCGTGATCGCCGCCTGGCTGCTCGTCGCCGCGGCGGTCGTCCCGCTGCAGCCGCGGCTCCAGGAGATCGCCGCGGACGAGAGCGACACCTTCGAGGCGCGCTCGGCGGAGTCGACCCGCGTCGACGAGCTGCTCGACACGCGCTTCCCGGAGAGCGGCTGGTCGACATCGGTGATCGTCTACCAGGCCGAGAACGTCATGGAGCACACCGGGGAGATCACCCGGCAGATGGAGGAGCTGTGCGCGACGGAGACCCTGCCGGACCTTGTCGGCGTCGGCAGCTCCGGCGGGATCACCTGCGGCGACCTCGGCCACCCGCTCGGCCCCGAGACGCCGCCGTCGTCGATCTCCGACGACCAGACCACCGGGATGGTGACCGTCATCAACGGCAAGGACGACACCGCGTCGGTGGAGCGCGACGTCGCCGCGATCCGCGAGATCGCGACTGGCCCCGACGGCGAGGGCGGCCTGCGCAGCTGGGTGACGGGCCCGGCCGCGTTCGACGCCGACCGCAGCGAGGCGCTCAAGGGCATCGACGGGACGCTGCTTTCGATCACGATGGCGCTGGTCGTCGTGCTGCTGCTCGCGATCTACCGCTCGCCGCTGGTCGCGGCGACGCCGCTCGTCGTCGTGGGCGCGGCCTACCTGATCGCCTCGGCCGTCGTCCTCGGCCTGGTGGAGGCGGGCGTGCTGACCGTCTCCGGGCAGGCGACCGCGATCCTGATCGTGCTCATGTACGGCGCGGGCACCGACTACTGCCTGCTGCTCGTCGCGCGCTACCGCGAGGAACTGCGCGCGCGAGGGGAGGCCGCGCCGGCGATGCGCGCCGCCCTCGAGCGCACCGCGCGCGGCGAGCTCGAGCCCTTCGGCGCCGAGGTGCGCGAGCGCTACTCCTACCCCGGCGCCGCCGAGCGCATGGCGCGGGTGGTCGAGGACGCGATCGCCCGGCGCGGCTGAAGCGCGGTCAGCGCCCCGCGTGATCCGCATGCTCGGCCTCGATGCGCCCGGGGCGTTCGTCTGAGCCGTCGACCACCACGAACTGGCCCATCATCCCGCGGTCCTCGTGCTGGAGGACGTGGCAGTGGAACATGTAGGGGAGCCCGGGGTCCGCGTAGTCCTCGAAGCGCACGAGCAGGCGCATCTCGGTCTTCGGCCGCACGTTCACCGTGTCCTTGAGTCCGCTCAGCTCGGGCGGGGGCCCCTCCCCGTCGACGGCCAGCACGTGGAAGCGCACGTCGTGGACGTGGAAGCTGTGGGGGATCGACGCGTCGTTGCGCACGACCCAGACCTCGCTCGCGTCGCGCTCGACGACCGCGTCGATGCGCCCCATGTCCATGGCCTGGGCGTTGATCGTGGTGCCGTTCAGGACGAACTCGCGGGCGCCGACCGCCTCGCCGGGGTCGGGCTCCGGCATCTCGACGAGCCGGGACGGCGGCTCGCTCGGGCCGCTCAGCTCGTCGGCGGCGCGCAGCTCGAGGACGTCGAACTCGTCCTTGCCGCCCACGAACGGCTCGTTGAAGAAGTCCGCGCCGAGGTCGGGCTCGAAGCTGCGCAGCACCACGCGCTCGCCCGGCGCCATGCGCACGAGCACCTCCGCCCGCTCGCCCGGCGAGAGCTGCAGCGTCTCGCGCTCGACCGGTTCCGGCAGGAGCCCGCCGTCGGTGCCGACGAGCCAGAGCGGCCTGCGGTCGGCGAGGCCGAGGTTGAAGATGCGCGCGTTCGCCGCGTTCAGCAGGCGCAGGCGCACGAGCCGCGTCGTCACGTCGAAGTGGGGGTCGCGGGTGCCGTTGACGAGGATCTCGTCGCCGAGGATCCCGGTCGGGCTGATCATCCCCGCGGACTCGTCGAAGCTGCCGTCGCCGTTGAACCTGCGGTCCTGGACGATCAGCGGCACGTCGTCCACCCCGTAGCGGCCCGGCAGCCCGGCCGCGTCGGCCTCGTCGTCGTCGACGATGAACATCCCGGCGACGCCGCGGTAGACGTGCGCCGCGGTCGAGCCCATCATGTGCGGGTGGTACCAGAGGGTCGCCGCCGGCTGGCCGACCTTCCAGCCCGGCGACCACACGGCGCCGGGCTCGATCGTCTGGTGGGGGCCGCCGTCCGCCGCGGCCGGCAGGTGCATGCCGTGCCAGTGCAGCGTGGTGGCCTCGGGGAGGCCGTTGCGCACCTCGATCCGCACGCGCTCGCCGCGACGGACGCGCAGCGTCGGCCCGAGATATGAGCCGTTCACGCCCCAGGTCGGCGTCTCGACGCCGTCGCGGAACTCGGTCGAGCCCTCCTGCAGGTCGAGCTCGAAGACGCGCGTGCCGTCCGCGTCCAGCACGCCCTCGGCGAGCGGCGGGATGCGCAGCTCGTTTGCGAACCCGAGCTCGCCCACGTTGCTCTCGGCCGCGTTCGCGTGCATGTACGCGAGCCCCCCGGCGCACGCGATCGAGGCCACGACGAGCCCAGCGACCGCCTTTCGGAGCTTGCCCTGCATGCCTCGCAGGGTCGCGAGGCTCGGGCCTGCCGTCGATCCGGAATGACCCCAGCCGGTCCCGGATCCGTCCCGGGGGGAAGGGCGGCGGGCGTCAGCCGCCCCGGGCCCGCCGGACGATCGCGTCGGCGACCTTGCGGGCGGCGCCCTCGACCTGGTCGAGGTAGAGGTTGGGCTCGAGCGCCTCCAGCTCGAGCACCATCGGGCGGCCGTCCGCGCCGGCGATCATGTCGACCCGCGCGTACAGCGGTACGTAGTCGAAGCGAGCGCTCACCCAGTCGACGACGCGCTGGGCGAGCTCGAGCTCCTCCGCGCTCGCCGAGCCCGCGGTGACCAGGTCCGGGTCGTACATGACCTCGGCCGCGATCGCCCCCTCCCGCACCGGGGCGACCTCGTCGGGCCGCAGGATCGCGCGCTTGTGCAGCGGGTGGCTGACCTCGCCGTCGAGGCAGACCACGGCGGTCTCGCCGCGCTCGTCGACCGAGGGCTGGTAGGGCTGCACGAGCGCGGCGCGCCCGGACTCCTGGATCGCGCGGATCAGGGCGCGCGCCTCGTCGTGCGCCGCGGGGCCGAAGCGGCCGGTGTCGCAGGCTCCCGCCGAGACGTTCGGCTTGACGACCACCTCGCCCTCCAGCCCGGGCGCCTCCTCGCCGGGCTCGACGAAGGTGGTCTCGACCACGGGAAGGCCGGCCTCGGCCAGGTCGCGCAGGTAACGCTTGTCCGAGTTCCAGCGCACGATCGCGGGGCTGTTGTGCAGGCGCCCGTCGAAGCGCTCCGCCCACGCGACGAACTCGTCGCGGCGCGTCGCGTAGTCCCAGGTCGAGCGGATCACGACCGCGTCGAAGTCGTCCCAGCGCGCCTCGGGGTCGTCCCACGGGATGCGCTCCACCTCGACCCCGCGCCCGCGGAGCTCGGCGGAGAGGATCTCGTCGTCCTGGAACTCCTCGGGGAGGCCGCGGAAGCTTGCGATCGCAACTCTCACCCCACCGATGGTAGGCGGGCCGATTTGTCGCGCGCTCCGGAGCGCGTCCATATGCTCCAGCCATGAGCGACGATCAGCCCATCGCGGTCGACGCCGACGCGCATCGCTACATCGCGCCGGTCGTGGGTCCCGACGACGACCGCGTCTTCACGGACTCCGGCATCGAGATCAAGCGCGTCTATGACGCCGACGACGTCGCGCCCGGCCTCGAGGAGCGGCTGGGGGAGCCGGGGTCCTACCCGTTCACGCGCGGCATCCACGAGGGCATGTACCGCGACCGGCTGTGGACGATGCGCCAGTACGCGGGCTACGCGACGCCCGAGGACACGAACCGCCGCTACCGCTACCTGATCGAGCACGGCTCGACGGGCCTGTCCATGGCCTTCGACCTGCCGACCCAGCTCGGGCGCGACTCCGACGACCCCTTGTGCGAGGGCGAGGTCGGGCGCACCGGCGTCCCCATCGACACGATCGAGGACATGCGGATCTGCTTCGAGGGGATCCCGCTCGACCAGGTCTCGACCTCGATGACGATCAACGCGCCCGCCGCGATCCTGCTCCTGCTGTACGAGCTCGTCGCCGAAGAGCAGGGCGTGCCGCCCGAGAAGCTGCGCGGGACGGTCCAGAACGACGTTCTGAAGGAGTACGTGGCGCGCGGCAACTACATCTACCCGCCCGAGGCCACGATGCGCCTCACCACGGACATCTTCGAGTACTGCCGGGACCGGATCCCGAAGTGGAACACGATCTCGATCTCCGGTTACCACATCCGCGAGAAGGGCTGCTCGGCGGTGCAGGAGGTCGCCTTCACGCTCTGCAACGCGATCGCCTACACCGAGGCGGCGCTGGCCCGGGGCCTCAAGATCGACGAGTTCGCCGGCCGGCTCGCCTTCTTCTTCAACTGCCACAACAACGTCTTCCAGGAGGTCGCCAAGTTCCGGGCGGCACGGCGGATGTGGGCGAAGATCATGCGGGAGCGCTTCGGCGCCAAGGAGAAGCGCTCGCAGATGATCCGCTTCCACACCCAGACCGGCGGGGTGACGCTGCAGGCCCAGCAGCCCGAGGTGAACATCATCCGCGTCGCGCTGCAGGGGTTCGCCGCGGTCTGCGGCGGCACGCAGTCCCTGCACACCAACGGCTTCGACGAGGCGCTCGCCCTGCCCACCGAGCGCTCGGCCCGCATCGCCCTGCGCACCCAGCAGGTGATCGCGCACGAGTCGGGCGCGGCGGACACGGTCGACCCCTTCGCGGGCTCGTACTTCGTCGAGGCGCTCACCGACGAGATCGAGGAGCGCGCCTGGGAGCTGATCGAGGAGGTCGAGCGCCAGGGCGGCTCGGTGAACGCCCTCGAGTTCATCCAGAAGGAGATCGAGGAGTCGGCCGCCTCCTACCACGAGCGCTACCGCACCGGCCAGGACATCGTGGTCGGCGTGAACAAGTACGTGACCGACACCGCCGACGACGTCGAGATCCTGCGCGTCGACCCCGAGTCCGAGAAGCGCCAGGTCGAGCGGCTCAAGCGCTTCAAGCAGAACCGCGACCAGGCGGCCGTCGACGCCAAGCTCGAGGCGCTGCGCGAGGCCTGCCGCGGCGACGGCAACCTGCTCTACCCGATCCGCGACGCGCTCGCGGCGAACGCCTCGATCGGCGAGGTCTGCGGAGCGATGCGCGACGTCTTCGGCGAGTACCGCGGCGGCGCGTTCTTCTAGCCGCCGCGACCAACCGCGACCTCGCGGTTACGGCCCCCCTGGGGCCTTATGCGCGACTTCGCGAGAGCGGCGTTCGCGAGTGCGCGGTTCGGGCTCCCCGGGAGCCTTAGGTGCGATTCGCGATGGGGACGTGCAAACACGGTGCCCGCGGAAGGAGTAAGAACGCGGCGGTGGAATCCCGCGCGCATGGAGACCAAAGCCAAGCGCACGCTTGTCAAGTCGGCCCCGGAGATCTGGGGCCTGGCCGACGATCTGGCACGCATGGAAGCTTGGATGGCCGGTCTGGTCGGTTCGGAGCGGCCGGTGGGCGTCGAGGTGACCGATCGCGAGCCGGAGCGCATCCTCGCGTGGCGCACCCGCGAGCTGCCCTTCGGGCGGATCGCGCTCGAGCTCTCAGAGTCCGGGTTCGGGACGGCGGTGGTGGTCACCGCGCAGCACGTGCGGGACACCGGCGCCGAGGCGGCCCTGGAGAAGGTGCTCGATGAACTCGCCTCGCCCGAGCGGCGGCCCTTCGCTCACGCCTGACCTCGATCCCGGCCAACGGGGGGTGATCCGCGACCGCGGCGCGGCGCTGATCGACGCGCTCGAAGAGCACCTGCCCGGCGCGCGCGAGCACGCCGAGGCGACCGGCGCCTACGCGTTCGCGGCGGCCGTGGCGCTCGGCTTCGGCGAGGAGGAGGCCGAGCTCTGCCGCGAGGTCGCGAAGCTCCACGACGTCGGCAAGCTGTACGTGCCGAGCGAGCTGCTTGCGACGCCCGAGGCCGAGCTCGACGAGGCCGCGCGCGAGCGCCTGCGCGGCCACCACGCCAAGGGCGCGGGGATCGCCCTCGGCGCGGGCATCCCCGAGGGCGCGGCCACGTGGATCCGCGGCTGCGGCGAGAGCTTCGACGGGACCGGACCACAGGGGCTCAGGGGCGAGGAGATCCCGCTCGGGGCGCGCATCGCGCGCGCGGCGTGCGAGTGCGACCTGTTGCTCGCCGACCCCCAGGGCCCGCGGGACCCCGCCAAGCGGCGCGACGCCGCGGTCGACAGGCTGCGCCGTCGGCTGGGCCGCGAGCTCGACCCCAGCGTCGCCGTAGCGCTCATCTCGGTCCTGCGCGCGGCCGAGTTTGACTCGCGCGCGGCGCCCGAGACGTAGAATCCCGCGCCCGTGCGCGACAGCTACCCGAAGACCCACGAGGAGAAGCTCGCCCAGCTCCAAGAGCTGCGCAAGCAGGCCCTCGAGCCCAACCCGGAGGCGGTCGAAAAACAACACGCCAAGGGCAAGATGACCGCCCGCGAGCGGATCGAGAAGCTCCTCGACCCCGGCTCGTTCGAGGAGCTCGACACGTTCGTGCGGCACCGCACCTACGCGTTCGAGATGGACAAGAACCGGCCGTGGGGCGACGCCGTGGTCACCGGCCACGGCAAGATCGACGGCCGCGACGTCTTCGTCTTCAGCCAGGACTTCACGGTCTTCGGCGGCTCCCTCGGCGAGGTCATGGCCGAGAAGATCTGCAAGGTCATGGACATGGCCGCCAAGGTCGGCGCGCCCGTGATCGGGCTCAACGACTCCGGCGGCGCTCGCATCCAGGAGGGCGTCGTCTCGCTGGGCGGCTACGGCGACGTGTTCGCGCGCAACGTCCGCTGCTCGGGCGTGATCCCCCAGATCAGCGTGATCATGGGCCCGTGCGCCGGCGGGGCCGTCTACTCCCCCGCGATGACCGACTTCATCTTCATGGTCAAGGAGACCTCGCACATGTTCATCACGGGCCCCGAGGTCATCAAGACGGTCACCGGCGAGGAGGTGGGCTTCGAGGAGCTCGGCGGCGCGATGACCCACAGCACGAAGTCCGGCGTCGCGCACTTCGCCTGCGACGACGAGGAGTCGTGCCTGGAGGACGTGCGCTACCTGCTGAGCTTCCTGCCCTCCAACAACATGGAGATGCCGCCGCGGGTCGAGCCCACCGACGACCCGGAGCGCATGGAGCCCGACCTCACGACGATCGTCCCCGACGATCCGTCGAAGCCGTACGACATGCGCGACGTGATCGCGCTGATCGTCGATCACGGCGAGTTCTTCGAGGTCCACGAGAACTTCGCGAGGAACATCGTCTGCGGCTTCGCCCGCCTCGACGGACACGCGGTCGG
The DNA here is from genome assembly GCA_002919115.1 of bacterium. Classification (GTDB taxonomy): domain Bacteria; phylum Actinomycetota; class Thermoleophilia; order Solirubrobacterales; family 70-9; genus RSA11. Next base: position 3,212 of record PKER01000145.1, on the reverse strand, counting down.
CATCGTTGGCAACCAGCCGGCGCACCTCGCGGGCGTGCTCGACATCGAGTCCTCCGAGAAGGCCGCGCGCTTCGTGCGCACCTGCGACGCCTTCAACATCCCGCTGATCACCTTCACCGACGTCCCCGGCTTCCTCCCGGGCACCGCGCAGGAGTGGGGTGGGATCATCCGGCGCGGCGCGAAGCTGCTCTACGCGTTCACCGAGGCGACCGTCCCCAAGCTCACCGTCGTCACCCGCAAGGCGTACGGCGGCGCCTACGACGTCATGGCCTCCAAGCACATGCTCGCCGACTTCAACTTCGCCTGGCCGACTGCGGAGATCGCGGTGATGGGCCCCGAGGGCGCGGTCAACGTCATCTACCGCCGCGACATCGCCACCTCGCCCACGCCCGAGGAGCGGCGCGCCAAGCTGATCGACGACTACAAGGCGCACTTCGCCAACCCCTACGCCGCGGCCGAGCGCGGCTACATCGACGACGTCATCGAGCCCCAGCAGACGCGCCCGAAGCTGATCCGCGCGCTCAACATGCTGCAGACCAAGCGCGTCGAGCAGCCCAAGCGCAAGCACGGGAACATCCCGCTCTGACGCTCTGTGCGCGGGACGCCCCGCGATGCAGCGCGGGCCGGCTCTGCCCACCGGCCCACCTTGGCGCCAGCCCATTCGCGCGCCGCGGGCGCCGGAGGGCACGGAAACCCGGCGCTGCCGGGACGCCGGATAGGCTGCCGGGGTCCGGGTATGAGCGAGACCGTGCCCAAGAGATTCGACGCCGCGAGGGCCCTGATCGCGCTGGGCGCGGTCGTCCTGCTCATCTCGCTGTTTCTGGACTGGTACGGCTTCGGCCTCGACGGGTCCGTGACGGCGTGGACCTCGTTCGAGATCGTCGACCTCCTGCTCGCGGGCTTCGCGCTCGCCGGGCTCGCGGCGATCTTCGCGCCGCGCCTCCTCCCCGGTGACTCGCCGGGACGCACGGGCGCCGGCGCGGCCCTGCTCGCGTTCGTCGTCGTGGTCGTCTCCCTGATCGACCCGCCGCCAGCGGTGAACAGCGCCGACCTCGAGGCCGGCGCGTGGCTCGCGCTCGCCGCCGCGACCCTGATGGCGCTCGGCGCGGTGCTCACGCTCGCGCGGATCTCGATCTCGATCTCCGTGCGCGGGCGCGACGAGGGCGCGCGCGCCGCCGATCCCGAGCCGCGCGACGAGACCGACGACGTCCCGCCCGAGCCCGAGCACCTGCCCGCGCAGGAGACCGCCGAGCAGGAGACCCGCCCCCTCTAGCCGCGCAAACGGCGCCCGGCCGCGGCCTCGGTGTTAGGGTCGCGTCGGGACAACCGATGGGAGTTAGGGGTAGAGCTTCCGGGCACCTGCGTGCGCGCATCGCGGCGGGCGCCTGCGCCGTCCTGGCGACCTCCGCGCTGGTCGCCGCGAGCGCCGACGGGGCGTCCGACACCCGCGCCAAGACGACCGTCGAGCAGCGGATCGTCCCCACGGGCCAGGGGGGCTTCCGCGGCCTCGCCCTCGGCCCCGGCGAGGGGTACGTGGTGCGCGAGGAGGGCGTGGGCACGGCGCACCCGGGCCGCGCGGAGCGCCGCAAGTCGCTCCTTTACTTCGGCCAGCTCTCCGACTTCCAGCTGGCCGACGAGGAGTCGCCCGCGCGCGTCGAGTTCCTCGACTTCGGCCCGTTCGCGTCGGCGTGGCGTCCGTGGGAGGGGCTCTTGCCGCACATCGCCGACGCGATGGTCCGGCAGATCAACGAGTTCGCGGACGCGAGCCCCCTGCCCGCGGGCGACGGCTCGCGCCGGCCCATGGACTTCGTCATCAACACCGGCGACATGGCCGACAGCCAGCAGCGCAACGAGGCGCTCTGGGTGCGGACCATCGCCGAGGGCGGCACCCTCGAGCCCGGCAGCGGCGTGAACCCGGCGGCCTCCGGCGACGTGATCTGCGCGGCGCTCAGCCCGCTGATCGCCGACGCGACCCAGCCCCAGCGCTACACGGGCGTACAGGACTTCGGCGACTTCCTGGAGGGGGTCGCGCCGCAGTACTACGACCCCGACCGGCCCTCGGGCGCGTTCGCGGACTGGCCCGCCTACCCGGGGCTGATGGACGCGGCGCAGGCGCCGTTCGAGGCGGCGGGGCTCGCCGTCCCGCACTTCATGGCGTTCGGCAACCACGACGGGCTCGTGCAGGGCAACGCCGCGGCGAACGTCGCGTTCGAGCTGGTGGCGACCGGCTGCATCAAGCCGATGGCGCCGCTCACCGCCGACGTCGACACGCTGGCCAAGGCGCTCGGGAACCTCGACCTGGCGACGCTGCTCAACGTCCTGAACACCGACCCGACGAAGATCGCCCTGGTCCCGCCGGACCCGCGCCGCCAGTTCGTCTCCAAGCAGCAGTACAAGGACATCTTTCGCAGCGGGCAGCGCGAGAACGGGCACGGCTTCGCCTACATCGACCCCGAGGAGGAGCGCGCGTCGCGGGGCGCGGCGGGCTACTACTCGTGGAAGCCGACGCCGGACTTCCGCTTCATCGCGCTCGACACGGTCTCCGAGGCGGGCGTCATCGGGCCCTCGGCCGAGGGCAACGTCGACCACCCGCAGTTCCAGTGGCTCCAGCGCGAGCTCGACGAGGCCGAGCGCAACGACGAGCTCGTCGTGATCTTCTCCCACCACGCGCTCGCCAGCCTGAACGCGAGCGTCCCCGACGAGGTCGCGCCCCCGTGCACGGCCAACGTCGGCCTGCCGGTGCACGACGCGCACGGCCACGACCTCAACCCCGGGTGCGACCTCGACCCGCGCGTCTCCTCGCCGATCCACCTCGCCCCGGACCTGGTCGGCCTGCTGCACGCGCACCCGAACGTGATCGCCTGGGTCGCGGGCCACTCCCACGAGAACGCGATCGAGGCCTACCCGAACCCCTCGGGCGAGGGCGGCTTCTGGTCGATCCGGGTCGCGGCCGAGGCCGACTGGCCGCAGCAGAGCCGCCTGCTCGAGATCTTCGACAACGGCGACGGGACGCTCTCGATCTTCGGGACGATCCTCGACCACGCCGCGCCCGCGTCGGCGCCCCCGCCGGGCACCGACGCGCGCGGCCTGGACTCGCTCGAGCTCGCCTCGATCGGCCGCACGCTGGCCCTGAACGACAACCAGTACGGCCAGGCCGCCTGCAACCCGGGCTGCGGCGAGGGGACGGCCGAGGACCGCAACGTCGAGCTGCT
>PKER01000316.1 GCA_002919115.1 bacterium | reverse complement strand
CGGGCGGCGAGCGCCTCCCGCCGCTCCTCGACGGCGGCCATGATGCGCGCGTGCACCTCCTCGGGGGTGCCGGTCGCGTCGAGCACGACGATGCGCTCGGGGTGGCGGCGCGCGATCTCGTCGTAGGCCGCGGCGACCTTGCGCTGGAAGGCGAGGCCCTCCGACTCGAAGCGGTCCGTGCCGTCCTCAGCGCCGGCGGCGAGGCGCTGCTGGCCGCGCGCGAAGGCCTCGTCGGGGTCGATGCGCAGCAGCAGGGTGAGGTCGGGGACGCACGAGCCGACCGCGACCGAGTTGATCACCTCGGTCGTGTCGAGGCCGAGGTCGCGCGCGACGCCCTGGTAGGCCGCGGTCGAGTCGATGAACCGGTCGCAGACCACGTCGCGCCCCGCCGCGAGCGCGGGGGCGACCACGCGCGCGCAGAGCTCGGCCCGCGCGGCGCAGAAGAGCAGGAGCTCGGCGACCGGGTCGAGCTCGAGCGAGGCGTCCTTGAGCAGCTCGCGCATGCGCTCCCCGGCGGGCGTGCCCCCGGGCTCGCGCAGCGTGAGCGTGTCCGGCCCGAGCGCGCGGGCGAGCAGCGCGGCCTGGGTCGTCTTCCCCGAGCGATCGATCCCTTCGAGCGTGACGAACACGTCGGACCCCACGCTACTCGACGCGCGAGCCGAGCGGGCGAAGCGCCACCCCCGAAACCGCAGCGCCAGCCCGCAGCGCCGCACCTAGCCCGAAACCACCGTGCCACCCCGGACCGCGGCACGCCCGAAACCGCCCGCCACCCCGAGGCGCCGCACGCCCGAAACCGCCCGCCACCCCGAGTGAGGCGGATTTGTTCGATATAGCCGCACATATCCGCCTCACGTCGGGGAGTGAGGCGGATTCGTACGACATAGGCGAACAAATCCGCCTCACTCGGGCGGCGGGGCGCGCGGGGCTCTTACCAGGGTGCGGGCCAACTAGGGTGCGGGCCATGGACTCCCCGCCTGGGCACCCGGCGATCCTGCGCATCCGCGCGCCCAACCCGAGCCCGATGACGCTCGACGGCACGAACACCTACGTCGTCGGCGCCGCGCCCGCGTGGGTGATCGACCCGGGGCCCGACGACCCCGGACACATCGCAGCGATCCAGGACGCCGCCTCGTCGCGCGGCGGGATCGCAGGCGTGCTGCTCACCCACTCGCACGCCGACCACACCGCGGGCGTGGAGGCGCTCGGCGCGCCGCTCGCCTGGGGGCGGATCGGCGAGCGCGACGAGACCACCCTGCAGCCCGACGCGACCGCCGTCGCTCCCGCGAGCGACGCGATCCAGGAGGTCGGCCCGTTCCGGGTCGTGCCCACGCCCGGGCACTCGGCCGACCACGTCTGCTTCGTCTGGGAGGACGTGTGCTTCTGCGGCGACTTGGTCCTCGGCCGCGGCTCCTCGATCGTGCTGCCTGCGGCCTGGGGCGGCTCGCTGGCCCTGTACCTGCGCTCGCTCGAGCGCGTGCGCGAGCTCGGCTGCTCGCTGCTTGCGCCCGGGCACGGTCCGTGGATCACCGACCCGGAGAGCAAGCTCGCCGAGTACCGCGAGCACCGCCTCGCGCGTGAGCGCGCCCTGCTTGCCGAGCTCGACGCCGGCGAGCGCTCGCGCGAGCGCCTGCTGGACCGGGTCTGGGGCGACGTCCCCGCGGACCTGCGGGTCGCTGCGGCGCTCACGATGCAGGCGCACTTCGAGAAGCTCGCGGCCGAAGGGCGCTTGCCGGACGACCTGCGTGACTGATATCACCGGCAGCGTGAAGCCGGTCCGATTCATCGGAGCGCTCGCCGCCGCGGCGGGCGCGGCTGCCCTCGGCGCCTGGTGGCAGCTCCTCCGGCGGCCGCTCCCGCAGACCACCGGCACCCTGCACGTCCACGGGCTCGACGCGCCGGTCGAGATCCGGCGGGACCGCTGGGGCGTGCCGCACATCTACGCCGCGAGCCCCCGCGACCTGTGGTTCGGCCAGGGCTTCTGCTTCGGCCAGGACCGCCTCTGGCAGCTCGACCTCTACCGGCGCATCGCCGACGGGCGGCTCGCCGAGATCGCCGGCCCCGACGCGCTGCCCACCGACCGCCTGATGCGCACGCTCGGCCTGCGTCGCGCCGCCGAGCGCGAGGCGCGCGAACTGGGCGACGAGGTCGCGGAGGCGCTCACCGCGCTGAGCGCCGGCGTCAACGCGGCCGCCGCCCGCGCCCGGGCGCTGCCCGTCGAGTTCCAGATCCTGCGCCTGGGCTTCGAGCCGTGGAGCCCGGCCGACACGCTCGCCAGCCAGAAGCTGCTCTCGTTCGGCCTCTCGACGAACTGGGAGCGCGAGCTCCTGCGCGCCGAGATGGGGCGGGCGCTCGGACCGGAGCTCGCCGCGCGCCTCGACCCCACCTACCCGAAGGGCAGCCCGATCGTCCTCGAGCCGGGCGGCGACGGCTCCCGGCCCGGCGAGCTCGCCGCCCGCATCGACGCGGTCCGCCGCTACCTCGGCTTCGCCGTCGAGGCGACCGGGTCGAACAACTGGGCCGTCTCCGGCGAGCTCTCCGCGACGGGCCGCCCGCTGCTCGCCGGCGATCCGCACCTCTCCCCGTCGATGCCGGGGATCACCTACCAGGTGGGCCTCTACCTCGGCGAGCGGTTCGCGCGGGGCGCCGCGCTGCCAGGCGCCCCCGGGATCGCGTTCGGGCAGAACAACGACGTGGCGTGGAGCTTCACGAACGTGATGGCCGACGTGATGGACCTCTTCGTCGAGCGGGTCGAGGGCGACCGCTACCGCTTCCGCGACGAGTGGCGCGAGCTCGAGACGCGGACCGAGGAGATCCCAGTCCGGGGCAGGTCGCCGGAGCGGCTCGTGGTCCGCGAGACGCACCACGGCCCGATCGTCAACGAGGCGCTGGGCGCCGACGAAGCCGAGCCGCTCGCGCTGAGCTGGATGACGCTGCGCTTCCCGGCGGTGACGAGCGCGCACGTGGGCGTGCTCGACGCGGCCAGCGGCCCGGACCTCGTCGCCCGGCTCGCCGACTACGCGACGCCGGTGATCAACCTGGTGTGGGCCGACCGGCACGGCTCGATCGGCTACAAGACGGTCGGCAAGGTCCCGCTGCGCGAGGGCGGCTCACCGGACTTGCCGCGCTGCGGGTGGAGCGGGGAGGACGAGTGGGTCGGGTGGATCCCCTACGACGAGCTCCCCGAGCTCACCGATCCCGAGAGCGGCTTCGTCGTCACCGCGAACAACCGGGTCGAGCCCGAGGACTACCCCCACCACCTGACCAGCGAGTACCTCGACGGGGCCCGCGCCGCGCGCATCGAGCAGCTCCTGCGCCGCACGGACGAGCACGACCTCGACGGCTTCGCCCGCATGCAGACCGACATGCTCTCGCTCCGCGGGCTGGAGACGGCGCGGCGGCTCGCGCGCCTGGAGCCGCGCAGCCAGGCCGAGACGCGCGCCATCGAGCGCCTGCGCTCGTGGGACGGGCGCATGACGCCGGACTCGATCGCGGCGACGATCTACCAGGCCTTCACGCTGCACTTCGGCATGGCGGTCGCGCGCGCGGCGATCGGCGACCGCGACCTCGCGGAGCGCTGGCTCGACCGCGCCGACAACGGCTTCATGTCCCACGTCACCTCGCCCTGGCGCTGGCAGGCGCACCTGCTCCATCTCTGGGAGGAGGGCGACGAGGAGCTGATCGGCGGCTCGTGGGACGAGCTCGCGCTCGACGCGCTGCGCGGCGCGCTCAACGACCTCGCCGACCGCTACGGCGACGATCCCGAGCGCTGGCGCTGGGGCCGTGTGCACCCGCTGCGCTTCCCGCACGCGCTGGGCGGGGCCAACGCCCTGTTCAGGAGGATCTTCGACCGCAAGCTCGAGGTGGGCGGCGGCCAGGAGACGGTCGCGCAGGTGGGCTGGGACCCAGGGAGGCCCTACGAGGCGATCTGGGCGCCCTGCTGGCGCCTCGTCGCCGACCCGGTGCACCCCGAGCGCTCGCGCTGGCAGCAGTTCACGGGCAACTCAGGCCACGTCGCGAGCGAGCACTACGACGACCTGCAGCCGCGGTGGCGCGACGGGTTCACGCAGCCGCTGGAGGGTGAGGGCCCCTGGCAGGTGCTGACCCTCACCCCCCGCTGACGCAATCGGCCACCTATCGCGTGGCCGCCTTTACGCGCGCCCGGGCGATTTGTGACGAAACGCGCACGCGCCCGAGGCGGGCGGCCGGCTACTTCCGCTTGCAGGGCACGTTCTCGCAGTTCTTCGTGCCCGCGCCCTTCGCCTTGTTGCCGCCGCCGTCGACGTCGTAGCTCGCGTAGAACCCGTAGACCCCCGCGTTGTTCGCGGTGTTGTTCTTCAGCGTGTAGCGATAGTCCGCGAGCGGCGTGCTGTTCGACAGGTAGAACCCGATGGAACCGGCCTTGTTGGCGGCGCTGTCCTTGATCAGGAGCCTCGGGGAGTCGCCGTAGACGTAGAAGCCGTAGGAGGCGCGGTGCGCGCGGACCTTCTCGAGCACCCCGTGCATGTAGCCGCCGTAGATCCCGTAGGTGGTCGTGGGGTCGCTGCCCGTGACCTTCACGTTTCTGACCTTCTGCGCGTACGTCTCGTACAGGTAGAGCCCGTAGGCGGCGTTGTCGATGGTCACGTTGCGGATCACGGGCCGCACGGCGTATTCCAGCTCGATGCCGGTGTCGCTATTGGTGCCGTCAAGGCGAATCTCGAGCTTCCGCAGCGTCGTGCGGGCCGGGGAGTAGAAGTCGATCCCCTTCGACCAGCCGCGCAGCTTGCCGTTCTTGACCGTGACGCCGTCGTAGCCGGGGTTATCAATCCCGGTCCGGTTGCCCGAGGGCCCGCGCAGCGTCTTGCCGTTGAGGTTGATCGTCACCCCGTCGCGGCCGATGATCAGGCCGTCCGTGCCGGAGCCGGTGCAGTTCAGGTTCCTTTTGAGCTTGACGCTCTTCTTGATGACGTCGCCGCACTGGATCGCGGCCTGAGCGGACGATGCTCCGGCGAGCGCGAGGGCGCTTGCGAAGATGGCGCCGCCGGCGAGCGCCCGCAGCCTGCGTGGTCTCATGGGTCCCCCCTAGGGGTTAGGCAACAAGAGTCGCTGCGACCCTACACCACGCGACGCTCGCCCGCGCGGGGCCGCCCGCGCTCGTGACCCCCTTGATCTGGATCTGAGCCTGCGTGCGGAACGTCCGGGGCGACAAACCTCCGCTGTCGAGGCCCATCCCGCTATAGCCTCCGCAGAAATGGAGCCCCTGAAGGGACTGATCCTCTCCGGAGGCGCGGGGACCCGCCTTCGCCCGATTACCCACACGTCCGCCAAGCAGCTCGTCCCGGTGGCGAACAAGCCCGTGCTGTTCTACGGGATCGAGGCGCTCGTCGAAGCCGGCGTCACCGACATCGTGATCGTGATCGCGCCCGAGACCGGCGACGAGATCCGCGAGGCCGTGGGCGACGGGTCCAAGTTCGGCGCGCGCGTCACCTACGTCGTGCAGGACGCCCCGCGCGGCCTCGCGCACGCCGTGCTCACCGCCGAGGAGGCGCTCGGCCACGGGCCGTTCATCATGTACCTGGGCGACAACCTCCTGCGCGACGGCGTCCGCGCGCTGGCCGACCGCTTCCGCGAGGGGGAGTCCGACGCGCTCATCCTGCTCACCAAGGTGCCCGACCCCTGGCACTACGGCGTCGCCGAGCTCGACGGCGAGCGGGTGGTGCGGCTGGTCGAGAAGCCCAAGGACCCGCCCTCGGACATGGCCCTCGTGGGCGTCTACCTCTTCGGTCCCGCGATCTTCGAGGCGGCGCGCGCGATCAAGCCCTCGTGGCGCAACGAGCTCGAGATCACCGACGCGATCCAGCACCTGATCGACAACGGGGCGCGCGTCGAGTCGCGCACGGTCACCGGCTGGTGGAAGGACACCGGCCAGCTCGCCGACATGCTCGAGGCGAACCGGCTGGTGCTCGAGGACCTGGAGCGCTCGATCGAGGGGGAGATCGAGAGCGCGCGGATCGAGGGGCGCGTCGCGGTCGCGCCCGGCGCGCGCATCGAGCGCTCGCTCGTGCGCGGACCCGCCATCATCGGTCCCGGCGCCGTGATCACCGACTCCTACATCGGCCCCTACACGTCGATCGACCGCGACGTGGTCGTCGAGCACTCCGAGGTGCAGCACTCGATCCTGCTCGCGGGCGCGAAGGTGCTGAGCCTGGAGACGCGCATGGAGGCGAGCCTGCTCGGGCGCAACGTGACGCTGAAGCGCGGCGAGCGGCGCCCGCGCACGATCAGCATGATCGTCGGCGACAACTCGGAGATCACGCTGCCGTGAGGGTGATCGTCACAGGCGCGGGCGGGATGCTCGGCGGCGACGTGACCGACGAGCTGGTCGGCCGCGACCACGAGGTCTACGCGCTCGCCCGCGCGAACCTCGACATCACCGACCCCGCCGACGTCGAGGACGCGCTGCGGGAGATCCGCCCGGACGTGGTCGTCAACTGCGCGGCGTGGACCGACGTTGACGGCGCGGAGGCGAACGAGCGTGCCGCGATGGCGGTGAACGACACGGGCGCGGGGCTCCTGGCGCGCGCGGCCCGCGACCGCGGCGCGTCCATCGTGCAGATCTCGAGCGACTACGTCTTCGACGGCGCCAAGCGCACGCCCTACGTCGAGTCGGACATGCCGAACGCGCTCTCGGCGTACGGGCGCTCGAAGCAGGCCGGCGAGACCTCGGTGGCGGTCGCCAACCCGCGCCACTGGATCGTGCGCACCTCCTGGCTCTACGGCGTGCGCGGCGGCAACTTCGTCGAGACGATGCTGCGCCTGGCGAGCGAGCAGCCCGAGGTGCTGGTCGTCTCCGACCAGGTCGGCTCGCCCACCTACACGCGACACCTGGCGACGGCGATCGCGGACCTGATCGAGGGCCGTCTCCCGTACGGCATCTACCACCTGGCCGCGGCGGGGAGCTGCTCCTGGTACGAGTTCGCGCAGGAGATCTTCGACCTGACGGACACCGAGTGCCGGGTGATGGCGGCGACCACCGAGATGCTCGGGCGGCCTGCCCCGCGGCCCGCGTACTCCGTGCTCGGCACCGAGCACGATGACGCCCCCGTGCTGCCCGACTGGCGCGAGGGCCTGCGCGCCTATCTCGCGGAACGTGCGAGGGTGATGGCATGAGGATCCTGGTCGCCGGGGGCGCCGGCTTCATCGGGTCGGCGTACGTGCGCTACCGCCTGGAGAACCATCCCGGCGACGAGGTGCGCGTGCTCGACAAGCTCACCTACGCCGGCCGGCGAGAGAACCTGGAGGGCCTGGAGCGCTGCGAGCTCGTCATCGGTGACATCGCCGACCGCGAGGCGGTGGCGGCGGCGATCGAGGGCTGCGACGCGGTCGTCAACTTCGCCGCCGAGTCGCACGTCGACCGCTCGATCGAGTCGCCCGGCGAGTTCATCCAGACCGACGTCTTCGGCACCTACGTGCTGCTCGAGGCCGCGCGCGACGCGGGCATCCGCCACCTGCAGATCTCGACCGACGAGGTCTACGGCTCGATCGAGGAGGGCTCCTTCACGGAGAGCTCGCCGCTCGACCCCTCCTCGCCGTACTCGGCGTCGAAGGCGGGCGGGGATCTCCTCGTCTCGGCCTTCCAGCACACCTACGGCGCAGACGCGCTGATCGTGCGCGCCTCGAACAACTACGGGCCGCGCCAGTACCCCGAGAAGCTGATCCCGCTCTGCATCCTGAACGCGCTCGCGGGCGACCCGCTGCCGGTCTACGGCGACGGGCGCCAGGTCCGCAACTGGCTGTGGGTCGAGGACTTCGCGGCGGCGATCGACCTGGTGCTCGAGCGCGGCCAGGCCGGCGAGGTCTACAACGTGGGCGGCCCGGACGAGCGCGAGAACATCGAGGTGGTGCGCCGCATCGTCGAGCTCACCGGGGCGGACGAGTCGCTGATCACCTTCGTCAAGGACCGCCCTGGCCACGACCGCCGCTACTCGCTCTCCTCGGCGAAGACCGAGGCGCTGGGCTGGCGGGCCCAGGTGGGCTTCGACGAGGGCATCGAGCGCGCGGTCGCCTGGTACCGCGAGAACGAGGGCTGGTGGGGGCCGATCCGCTCGGGCGAGTACCGCGAGTACTACGAGCGGCAGTACGGCACCCGGCTCGCGTAGGCGGGTGGCGATGCCCAGGCGGCTGGAGACCGAGATCCCCGGCCTCGTGCTGATCGAGGCGGAGGCGCACGGCGACGAGCGCGGCTTCCTCCTGGAGTCCTTCCGCGAGGCCGAGTGGCGCGAGCTCGGCGTCGACGTCGGCTTCGTGCAGGAGAACCACTCGCGCTCGCGCAAGGGGATCCTGCGCGGCATCCACTTCCAGCTCCGGCCCGGGCAGGCCAAGCTCGTGCGCTGCGTGCGCGGGCGGATCTGGGACGTGGCCGTCGATCTGCGCCGCGGCTCCCCGACCTATCGGCGCTGGCAGGGGTTCGAGCTCTCGGACACGAACCACCGCCAGCTGTTTGTGCCGGTGGGCTTCGGGCACGGCTTCTGCGTGCTGAGCGACGAGGCCGACGTCGCCTACAAGCTCTCGAGCTACTACGACCCCGAGCAGGAGGCCGGGATCCGCTGGGACGACCCCGACGTGGGCATCGACTGGCCGATCAGCGATCCCGTCCTCTCCGAGCGCGACCGCACGGCGCCCACGCTCGCGCAGGTCGCGGACGAACTGCCCTTCTGAGCGCGGGACCCGGCCGCTTCGGCCCTGGCGCTCCAGGCGAGCCGCCGGGAAGGGATCGCGGGCAACCGGCGCGGATCCGCGCGGACCTCGGTATGAATCTGACTTTCCAGCGTCAAGCCAAGGAGTGCCTCGGCCGAAAGGGGGATGGTGCGGCCTCCTGCGGAACATCGCTTTCTGGGACTGGACCGGCGGACGTTCGCGCCCGCGCTCGCGGTGATCGCGGTCGCGCTGCTGTGGGCGGTCGTGATGCCGCTCATCAACCGCTCCGTCGCCTACGACGACCCGGTCGAGCCCGGCGACGTGATCCAGCTCGCGCCGGGGATCACCTTCACGCCCGCCGAGGGGTGGAACGTGGAGAGCGGCCTGCGGGTCGGCGACGAGACGCGCTCAGGCCAGCAGGGCGAGGCCGCGCACCTCTCCTACCAGGGCGTCTCCTTCACGGTCACGCCGGGGCCGTTCTCCGGTGAGCCCGAGGAGCTGCTCGCCCAGCTCGACAAGGTGTTCTCGGCGACCGCCACCAAGGAGGCGTTCACGGTCGGCACCGACCACGAGGCGGTCACCACCGACCACGGCGAGCAGGGCGTTGTCGCCTCGTACTCGGGCGCGAGCAAGAGCGGCGTGATCGCGGCGTTCGTGATCGGCGGCACGGGACTGTCGATCACCGCCTTCGGGCCCGAGAGCTCGATGCGCGAGGCGCTCGACGACATCGCCGACATGATCGCGAGCGTGCGCGGCGAGGCGGAGGGAGGTGACGAGGGTTGAGCACGACCGCGGCAGCGGCTCCCGCCGAGGCGCAGCTCGAGCGGCGCCGTGAGGCGATCGAGGCCTCGGGGTGGGGCGAGCGCTTCAAGCTCGTCCAGCCGCACAACCTCTGCTTCTGGGTGTACGTGGTCCTGGTCGCGATCGGGCTCCTGCAGTTCGTCCGCGAGGCCCAGCACTTCACCGGCTTCCTCGCGCCGTCGCTGATCAGCGCCTCGATCCTCTTCGCGCTCTACGGGCTCGGCATCTTCTGGGCGCTGCGGCTCATGGACCGCTACGCGCACAAGCCGCTCGCGCTCGTGCTGGCGGCGTTCGCCTGGGGCGCGACCGCCGCGGTCTACGGGATCGCGGTCCACGGCAACGACGCGAACATCGCGCTCATGGCCAAGCTCTTCGGCCAGGCGTTCGCGGCCGACTGGGGCGCGGCCCTCTCGGCGCCGTTCGTCGAGGAGACCGCCAAGGGCGCGGGCTTCGTGCTGATCCTCGCGCTCGCGCCCCGGCTGATCCGCTCGCTTTACGACGCGATCTTCGTCGGCGCCTTCATCGGCCTCGGCTTCCAGATCCTCGAGGACATCCAGTACGGGCTGAACGGCGCGGTCGCCCAGTTCGGCTCCGACCAGTTCGGCGGCGTGATCAGCACGTTCCTCCTGCGCGGCGCCACCGGGATCACCTCGCACGCTCTGTACACGGCCGTCTTCAGCGCCGGCCTGCTGTACGCGATCGGCACGTCCTCGCACCGGCGCCGGGTCGGGATCGGCTTGGCCCTGATGGCGGCCGCGGTCCTCGCGCACGGCGTGTGGGACGGCGCGGCGGCAATCGGCGAGGGCGGCGTGGGCGCCAACGTCGCGATGCTCGCGGCGGCGCTGATCGGCTGGACGGCGCTGATCGTGGCCGTGCGCCGCGGGATGGGACCCGAGCGCGAGTGGATGCGGGCGATCCTCGCGCCGGAGGTCTCGAGCGGCACCCTCAAGGCGGAGGAGCTCGACGCGCTGGTCGCGCGGCGCAAGGAGCGCAAGCGTTTCATCCACGGGGCGGGCGGCCACAAGGAGCGCAAGCGCGCCAAACACCTGCTCGTGGCGGCTGGCGACCTCGCCCGCGAGCTCGCCGCGTCGGGCGGCGCCGACTCGCCGGGCGTGGAGCACGCGCGGGCCGAGATCGCCCGCCTGCGCAGCGCCTAGGGAAGTGGGCTAGACCGGCCGGCCGGGCGGCTGCGCGTCGCGGACCTCGAAGGGCTCGCTCGCGATCGGCTCCCCCTGCGCCTCCAGCGTCCACTCGTAGCGGGCCTGCGGGAGGCGAAGGTTGTTCACGTTCATGGTCAGCGGCACGCTGAAGCTCATCCCCGGCGTCGCCCCGGCGGGGCGGCCGACCTCGACCTGGCCGCGGATCACCACCGGGCGCTCGCCCACCTCGACGGGGTTGCCGTCCTGGTCGCGCAGGCGCGCGACCACCTCGATGCGCTCGTTGGCCCGCGACCAGGGGATCATGAGCCGGATCGCGAGCGCGATGTTGATCGCGGTTCCGGGCACGCGCGCGATGCGCTGCAGCCCGCCGCCGAGGATGTAGAGCTTGCCGCCGGCGCTCTGCGCCGCGTCGCAGAGCAGGAGCGTCGCGCGGATGTCGTTCGGGGAGCCCTCCATGCGGACCCGGAAACTAGCGCGTCGCGCCCCTCCGTCGCCGAGCGACGGCGCCCGCTCCGGCGCACCGGCCCAGCCCGCCCGCGCCGAGCGTGCGATTCCGTCGCTGTCCGCAACGGTTTCGCGCGGTCGGCGGGGCTAGGGGCGTGACGCGCGGGCCGTAGACTCGGTGGGTTGACCATGGCTCGGAGCGCGAGTGCGAAAACCGACCCGCTGGCACCGTTCTCGGAACCCGTACGGCGCTGGTTCACCTCGTCGTTCGAGGCGCCCACGCCCGCCCAGGCGCAGGGCTGGCCCGCGATCGCGTCGGGCAAGAACACGCTGATCTGCGCGCCGACGGGCGCGGGCAAGACGCTGACCGCGTTCCTCTGGGGCATCGACAACCTCGCGCGCCGCGCCGCCCCGGAGCCGCCGCGCCGCGGCCGCAAGCGCAAGGGCGCGGACGCCGAGCAGGCCGCCGCCCAGCCGGCGCTCGAGGGCCTCGAGATCGACCCTGAGGCGCCGCCGCTGGGGTCGGGCGTGCGGATCGTCTACGTCTCCCCGCTCAAGGCCCTCTCCTACGACGTCGAGCGCAACCTGCGCGCGCCGCTGCGGGGCATCGGGGCGCCGATCTCGGTCGGCCTGCGCACGGGCGACACGCCGCAGCGCGAGCGCCAGGCGATGCGCCGCAAGCCGCCGGACATCCTGATCACGACCCCCGAGTCGCTGTACCTGATGATGACCTCGCAGGCGCGCGAGATCCTCGCGGGGGTCGAGGCGGTGATCGTGGACGAGATCCACGCCGTCGCGCAGACCAAGCGCGGCGCGCACCTCGCCGTCACCCTCGAGCGCCTCGAGCACCTCGTCCAGACGCATGAGAACGGCCGCGGGGCGGACGCGACCGTGCAGCGCATCGGCCTCTCGGCGACGCAGCGCCCGCTCGAGCGGGTCGCGCAGTTCTTGGTCGGGCCGCGGCGCGAGTGCGAGATCGTCGACGTCGGCGTGCGCAAGGACCTCGACCTGGAGATCGTCGTGCCGGTCGAGGACATGACCGACCCGGACGCCTCGATCGAGAAGCGCCGCGACGGGGGCGACGCGGGCTTCGAGTACTCGCCCGGCGACGCCAACTTCGACGCCGCCCCGACCGCGCGCTCGATCTGGCCCGCGATCTACCCGAAGCTGCTGGAGCTGGTCCAGCAGCACAACTCCACGATCATCTTCGTGAACGCGCGCCGCGCAGCGGAGCGGCTCGCGAGGCGGCTCAACGAGCTCGCCAACGAGCAGCGCGCGGCCCAGGAGGGCGAGGAGGCGGCGGAGAAGCTGCCGATCGAGATCGCCCGCGCGCACCACGGCTCGCTCGCCCACGAGGAGCGCTTCGTGATCGAGGAGATGCTCAAGTCGGGCCAGCTCCCCTGCCTAGTCGCAACCTCCTCGCTCGAGCTCGGCATCGACATGGGCGCCGTCGACCTCGTGATCCAGGTCGAGTCGCCGAAGTCGGTGACGCGCGGCCTGCAGCGGGTCGGCCGCGCAGGACACGCGCTCGGCCAGGTCTCCAAGGGCCGCATCTTCCCCAAGTTCCGCGCCGACCTGCTCGAGTGCGCCGTCGTCGCCAAGCGCATGCGCGAGGGCGAGATCGAGGAGACGGTGATCCCGCGCAACCCGCTCGACGTGCTCGCCCAGCACATCGTCTCGATGTGCGCCGACCAGGAGTGGACCGTCGACGAGATCGAGCGGATCGTGACCGGCGCGGAGCCCTTCCGCGACCTGAGCCGCGAGCAGCTCGAGAACGTCCTCGACATGCTCGACGGCCGCTACCCGTCGGAGCGCTTCGCCGAGCTGCGCCCGCGGATCGCCTGGGAGCGCACGTCGGGCAAGGTGCGCGGCCGCAAGGGCGCCCGCCAGCTCGCGGTCACGAACGCGGGCACGATCCCCGACCGCGGGCTCTACGGCGTGCACCTCCCCGACGGGCGGCGCGTCGGCGAGCTCGACGAGGAGATGGTCTACGAGGCGCGCGCGGGCCAGACGTTCCTGCTCGGCGCGACGACCTGGCGGATCGAGGACATCACCCGCGACCGGGTGATCGTCACGCCCGCGCCGGGCGTCCCGGGAGCGGTGCCGTTCTGGCGCGGCGACGGCATCGGCCGGCCCGCCGAGCTCGGCAAGGCGATCGGCGAGTTCGCGCGCGAGGCCGTGTCCGCATCGCCGGACGAGCTCGCCAAGGAGTACGACCTCGACCCGCTCGCGGCGCAGAACCTGGTCGCGTATCTGCGCGAGCAGCAGGCCGCGACCCGGGTCGTGCCCTCCGACCAGACGATCGTCGTCGAGCGCTTCCGCGACGAGATCGGCGACTGGCGGCTGTGCGTGCTCTCGCCGTTCGGCGGGCGCGTCCACGCCGCGTGGGGGCTCGCGCTCGCCGCCCGGATCCGCGCCGAGTACGACCTGGAGGCCGACGCGATCTGGTCCGACGACGGCATCGTCCTGCACCTGCCCGACGCCGACGACCCGCCGCCCGCGGACCTCGTCCTGCTCGAGCCCGACGAGGTCGAGGACATGGTGGTCGGGGAGCTGGGCGGCTCCGCGCTGTTCGGCGCCCGCTTCCGCGAGAACGCGGCGCGCTCGCTGCTTCTGCCGCGCGCCTACCCGGGCAAGCGCACGCCGCTCTGGCAGCAGCGCATGAAGGCCCAGTCGCTGCTCGAGGTCGCCAAGGACTTCCCGCGCTTCCCGGTGATCCTCGAGACCTACCGCGAGGTGCTGCGCGACGTGCTGGATCTGCCCGCGCTCGAGGGGCTCTTGCGCGACCTCCACTCGCGCCGGATCTCGCTCGTGGAGGTGGAGACGCAGAGCGCCTCGCCGTTCGCCTCCTCGCTGCTCTTCGACTACGTCGCGACCTACATGTACGAGGGCGACACGCCCAACGCCGAGCGGCGCGCCGCGGCCCTCGCCCTCGACCGCGAGCTCTTGCGCGAACTGCTCGGCCAAGAGGAGCTGCGCGAGCTCATCGACCCGGACGCGCTCGACGAGGTGGAGCGCTCGCTGCAGCACCTCACCGACGACGCGCGGGCGCGCGACCGCGACCAGCTCCAGCAGATCCTGCGCCGCCTGGGCGACCTCACCGAGGAGGAGTGCCAGGCCCGCGTCGCCGAGGGGTTCTCGGCGACCTCGATGCTCGCCAAGCTCGAGCGCGAGCGGCGCGCGGCGAAGGTGCGGATCGCGGGCGAGGAGCGCTGGGTCGCGGCCGAGGACGTCGCGCTCTTCCGCGACGCGCTGGGCACGCCGCCGCCCCCGGGGATGCCGGACTCGCTGCTCGAGCCGGTAGAGGACGCGCTCGCCGCGCTCGTGCGCCGCTACGCGCGCACGCACGGCCCGTTCC
>PKER01000027.1 GCA_002919115.1 bacterium | reverse complement strand
CCCCGCCGTCCGCGCCGCCCTCGCCGGCGGCCGCGCGCGCGACCCGCTCGACGGCCGGGACCAGGCGCTGCACGAGCGTGTCGGCGTCCCCGCCGATCCCGAAGGCAGCGACCACGACGGCCTCGGTGGAGAGCTCGACGAACACGTCCTCGCGGTCGCGCAGAAGCTCCGCGAAGCGGTGGCCGGTGATGCCCGTGCCCCGGACGTCGATCACGAGCCGCAGCGGGTCCCAGCCGGTCACGCCCGGGGTGCCCGCGCGCGGCGGGTCGAGCACGTCGAGGCCGGGGATCGCGCGAATGCGCTCGTGCGCCTCGCGCAGCGCGGCGAGCGTGCGGCCGATCAGCTCCTCGCCGCGCGTCGCCGCCTGCCGGCGCGCGGCGTCGAGCGAGAGCGAGAGGATCGAGCTCGGGCTCGTCGACTCGAGCAGGGTGACGACGCGGTCGACGGTCGCCTCGTCGAAGCGCCCGCCGTGCCCCAGGTGCAGCATCGCGGACTGGGTCAGGCTGCCCACGATCTTGTGGGTCGAGGAGATGACGAGGTCGGCGCCGGACTCGAGCGCGCTCGGCGGCAGCTCGGGGGAGAAGTGCAGGTGCGCGCCCCAGGCTTCGTCGACGATCAGCGGCACCCCGCGCTCGTGGGCGATGTCGGCGAGGGCCCGGACGTCGGCGCAGGCCCCGAAGTAGGTGGGCGAGACGACCATCGCGCCGACCGCGTCGGGGCATTGCGCGAGCGCGCGCTCGAGGGCCTCCGGGGTGACGCAGTGCGCGATGCCGCGCTCGCCGTCGACCTCGGGCGCGACGAAGGTGGGCTCGAGCCCGGCGAGGATCATGCCGTCGATCGCGCTCGAGTGGACGTTGCGCTGCATGACCACCGAGCGGCCGAGCTGGCGCAGCGCGAGCAGCGCGGCGTGGTTGCCCTGCGAGGCGCCGCCGACGAGGAACCACGTGCGCGCGGCGCCCCACGCGTCGGCCGCGAGCCGCTGCGCCTGCTGGAAGTAGTTGCGCTCGAGCGGGCCGACGTCGATGCCCGGGATGAGCGCCGGGATGTCGAGGCGCAGCGCCTGCTCGCCGAGGGCCTTCACCATCGCCGGGTCGGCCCCGAGGCCGCCCTTGTGCCCGGGCACGTAGAGGCGGGCCGGGTCGCGCTCGGCGTGGGCTAGGAGCGCGTCCACGTAGGGGACCTCGTGCTGCTCCATCACAAGCCAAAGTAGCCGAGCGGAGCGCCCGGCGCGACCCGCCGCCCCCGGCCTTTCGCTGCGGGGCCCCGCGCTGCTAGCCTTCGCGATGTCGCCGATGGACGACGACCGACCTCCGAGTACCCGTCCACAACCGTGGGACGGGTTTGACGACTTGAAGCGGGAAGGCACATGACTGCCCTCCTGCTGCTGCTCGTCGTCGCGCTGGTCCTGATCAACGGGTTCTTCGTTGCGGCGGAATTCGCGGTCGTTCGCTCGCGGCCCTCGCGGCTGCAGAGGCGTGCCGACCAGGGGAACAAGCGCGCGCAGCGCGCCCTCGCGCAGGTCAACAACGTCGACGAGTACGTCGCGACCTCGCAGGTGGGCATCACGCTCGCGTCGATCGGCCTGGGTTTCGCGGGCGAGCCGGCGATCGCCGACCTGCTCGACCCGGCGCTCGGCGACGTCGTGGGCGAGGCGGCCTCGCACGCGCTCAGCTTCGCGATCGCGTTCACGATCGTCACGCTCCTGCACGTCACCTTCGGCGAGCAGGCGCCGAAGATGCTCGGCATCGCGCGGCCGGAGACGATCCTGCTGTGGATCTCCGGGCCGATGGCGGTCTTCCGCCGCCTGTTCACGCCGCTGATCATGCTCACGAACGCGCCTGCGACCTGGCTCGTGCGCCGGGTCTTCCGCGTCGACCCGACCGACGTCGAGGAGACCAGCGCCGAGGAGCTGCGCCTGCTGATCAGCCGCAACGCGCGCGGCGGCACGCTCGACCCCGGCGAGGCGGGCATGCTCGGCGGCGTCTTCCACCTGCACGAGCAGGAGGCGCGCGAGGTGATGACGCCGATCCCGGCGGTGGTCACCGTGAACTCGAACGAGACGGTCGAGGACGCGCTCCAGCGCTGCGTGAGCTCCGGCCACACGCGGCTCGTCGTGATCGAGGACGACAACCCCGACCGCGTGCGCGGCGTGGTCCACAACAACAGCCTCGCGCGGCTCTACATGAACGCGGGGCCGGACACCTCGATCGAGAGCGCCGTCCGGCCGGTGCCGATCTTCCCGGAGACCAAGCCGCTCGACGACCTGCTCGCGGAGCTCCAGCGGCAGCGCAGCTCGCTGGGCGTGGTCTCCGACGAGTACGGCCGCACGGTCGGGATCGTCACCGTCGAGGACATCCTCGAGGAGGTCGTCGGCGAGATCGAGGACGAGACCGACCCGCGCGCCTCGCAGGTGCGCAGGCTCGCCGACGGCGACTTCTACGTGCGCGGCCACGTCGCGCTCGGCGACCTGGAGGACGTCGGCATCAACCTGCCCGTGGACAGCGACGCGTACAACTCGATCGGGGGCTATGTGTTCTCCCAGCTCGGCCGCCTGCCGAAGCGCGGCGACAGCATCCGCGCGAACGGTCACGAGATCCGCGTCGAGTCCGTGCGCGAGAACCGCATCGTCGCCGTGCGCATCAAGCCGCTCACGAGCGAGCACAATGCGGTCGCCGCGCCGCAGGCCGGCGAGGACGACGTCCGCGACTAGGGAAACCGCGTCGTCGCGTCCGCGCCGCGGTTTACGGTCCACCCCGTAGTTAGCCCCGATCGAAGGAGCGGGTCAGATGTGGGTCGTGAGGCTCACGGACAAGCAGCTCGAGGTCCTCAAGGCGATGCTCCGCTCGCAGCCACAGCTAGGCCCCGCGCTCAGCGGCGCGCTGGAGTCGATCGAGCTGGCGCGGTGGGACGACCTCCCCGACGCCCGGCTGCCCTGGGACGAGGTGGCGAAGGCGGCTGCGCAGCAGGGGATCTCCGAGGCTGACGTCGTCTGGGACCTGGCGGGCCGCGGGCGCCGGGTCGAGGCGTAGGCGAGCGCCGGGACAAGCGCCGGGCCCCCCCGGAGGGCGACGTTCAGCCCTGGTCGTCGCTTTTCGACTACGAGGGCTGAACGTCCGCGGCGGGGCGGAGACGTTCAGCCGTGGTGTGCGTTTTTCGAACACCAGGGCTGAACGTTGCGTTTGCGTGCGTGGGGGCGTGCTGGGCCCCGGGCGCCCAGTGCGTCAGTACGTGAAGAAGCCCTGGCCGCTCTTGCGGCCCAGCCTGCCCTCGCGGACCATCCTCCGCAGCAGCTCCGGCGGGGCGTGGGCGGGCTCGCCGGTCTCCGCGTGGAGGCTCTCGCCGATCGCGACGCTCACGTCGATCCCGACCAGGTCGAGCAGCTTGAGCGGCCCCATCGGGTGCCCGGCGCCGAGGCGCATGCAGTCGTCGATCGCGGCCGGGGTGAGGCCGGACGCCTCCATGTAGCGCACGGCGTCGAACAGGTACGGGAACAGGAGGCGGTTGACGACGAACCCGGCGTTGTCGGGCACGTCGACGGCGACCTTGTCGAGCGCCGCGCACCACGCCCGGGCGCGCTCGGCGACCCCCGGGCGCACGGTGTCCGGCACGCAGAGCTCGACGAGCTCCATGCGGGTGACCGGGTTGAAGACGTGCAGGCCGAAGACGCGGTCGGGGTGGCCGCTGGCCTCGCCGAGCTTCCGGATGGAGAGCGATGAGGTGGTCGAGGCGAGGTCCGCGTCCGGGCTCGTCTCGGCCAGGCTCGCGAGCAGCTTCGCCTTCGGCTCGAGCTCCTCGACGATCGCCTCCACGACGATGTCGCAGTCGGCGAGGTCGGCCTGGTCGGTGGTCACCCGGATCCGGGACGCCATCGCCCCCTCGAGCTTGCCGGCGAGCTTCTGGGCCGCCTCCTCCGCCCGCCAGGCGGACGCGTCGCTGCGGGCCAAAAGCCGTACCTCGCCGACCGTGCTGGCGCATGCGGCGAGGCCGCAGGCGATCGTGCCGCTGCCGGCGATTCCGGGGCGTTCGTAGCCGTCTGGGGAGCTCATGGCGGAGTTTCGTATCACGGCCGCGAGGCCCCTCGCTGCACTTTTTCCTACTCCAGAGGAACCGACTCGGCAGTAGCATCGCGCCCCGTGCTTGGCGCGATCTCCCGCTTCGCATCCGGCCGGCGCACGAAGTGGTTCGTGCTCGCCGCCTGGGTCATCGTCGGGCTCGGCCTCGGCCAGTTCCAGCCCAGGCTGCAGGAGTCCACGACGAACGAGAACGAGGCGTTCCTGCCCGACGGCGCGGAGTCGACCGAGGTCAACGACCTGATCTCCGACCGCTTCCCCGACGGGCGCGAGGTCGACGCGCTGATCGTCTACAACCGCGAGGGCGGCCTGACCGAGGCCGACCGCCGGCGGATCTCCGAGGACGCCCTCGCGATCGCGGGGCTCTCCCGCCCCGACCCGGCCGCCCCGTGCGCCTCCAGCGAGCTCACCGACCTGCTCACCGTCATCGACCCGTTCACCGGCCCGGTGTGCGGGGCGGGGAACCTCGGCGCGCCCGACGAGGCCGCGCCCGACGAGGCCGGCGCCGGGGGCGAGGGCCCGCCGGAGGGGGCGGCGCTGTCGGTCTCCGAGGACGGCACCACAGCGGCGATGCTCGTCCGGACGAACTCCGAGGCCTCCGAGGACATCCAGGACAACGTCGTCGCCCTGCGCGAGCTGGTCCCGTCCTCGGACGCGCCCGCGGGCGAGCTGCGCGCCTACGTGACCGGGGTCGCGGGGATCGTCAACGACTCGGTCGAGGTGTTCCAGTCGGTCGACCTCACGCTGCTTCTGGTCACCGTCACGCTGATCCTCGTCCTGCTGCTGCTGATCTACCGCTCGCCGGTGGTCGCGCTCGTGCCCCTCATCGTCGTGGCGATCGCCTACTGCATCGCCGCCGCCGCGGTCTACGGGCTGATCGAGGCGGGCGCGATCGAGGTCAGCGGCCAGACCACGGCCCTGCTGATCATCCTCATGTTCGGCGCGGGCACCGACTACTGCCTGCTGATCGTCGCCCGCTTCCGGGAGGAGCTGCGCCAGCGCGAGGACGTGCACGACGCGATGGCGCACGCGACGGAGCGCACGGCGCCCGCGATCCTCTCGGCGGGCGGCACGGTCGTGGCCGCGATGCTGGTCCTGATGCTCGCCGACATGCGCTCGACGGCGAGTATGGGCCCGGTGCTCGGGCTGGGCGTCGCGATCATGGTCGCCGCCGGGCTCACGCTCCTGCCCGCCCTGCTCGCCTGCCTCGGGCGGCGCGCGTTCTGGCCCGCGGTCCCGCGCTTCGGGAGCGAGGCGCAGAGCGTCTCCGGCATCTGGCGGCGGATCGGCCACTTCGTCCACGACCGGCCCGTGGTGACGCTCGCGCTCTCGGTGGCAGTGCTCGCCGTCGGCGCCCTCGGCAACCTGCAGGAGCGCGGCATCCTCGACTTCGGCGAGGGCTTCCGCAACGACCCGGAGTCGGTCCAGGGCCAGCGGCTCGTCGAGCGCGAGCTCGCCGCCGGGCAGACGGCGCCGACCACCGTGGTCGCGGCGGCGCCGGTCGCCGAGCGGGTGGCGGCGGTCGTCGCCGAGCACGAGGGCGTCGAGGCCGCCGGCATCTCCGGGCGGTCGGAGGACGGCGAGCTGGCGCGTATCGACGCCACGCTCGCCTACGACCCGTTCTCCGACGAGGCCAGCGAGACCATCCCGAAGCTGCGGGCGGCCGTCGGCGAGGCGGCGGGCGGCGAGCTCGCCCTGGTCGGCGGCCTCACCGCCGAGAACTACGACACCGAGAAGACGCTCGACGCCGACGCGCGCGTGATCGTGCCGCTGGTGCTCGCGGTGATCTTCCTGATCCTCTGCGCGCTCCTGCGCGCGGTGGTCGCGCCCCTGTACCTGATCGCGACCGTGGTGCTCTCGTTCGCGTTCGCGATCGGGGCGTCGACGCTGATCTTCACCGAGGTCTTCAACCAGCCCGACAGCGACCCCTCGCTCGCGACGTTCGCGTTCATCTTCCTGGTCGCGCTCGGCGTCGACTACAACATCTTCCTGATCAGCCGCATCCGCGAGGAGGCCCACCGCCGCGAGACCAAGGACGCGGTCATCGTCGGCCTCGAGCGCACCGGCGGCGTGATCACCTCCGCGGGCCTGATCCTGGCCGGCACGTTCTGCGCGCTCATGACCCTCCCCCTCGAGGTGCTCTTCCAGATCGGGTTCACGATCGCGCTCGGGCTGATCGTCGACACGTTCCTCGTGCGCACGATCCTCGTGCCGTCGGTCGCGTTCCTGCTCGGCGAGCGCAACTGGTGGCCCTCGCGGATCAGCCACGCCGGGGCGGGCGGCGAGCCGGCCCCGAGAACCGCTGACTGACGAGTCAGTCAGGCGCTATGGTCTCCCTGTAGCGAAGGCTCTAGGAGGCTCCATGTCCGAAAACGGCAAGTTCCAGGGACGCGAGGTAGTGATCGTCGAGGCCGTGCGCACGCCGATCGGCCGCGGCCACGAGGAGAAGGGCTACTACAGGGACGTTCACGCTTCGACCCTGCTCGCCACCGTCTACAGCGCGCTGATCGAGCGCGCCGGCATCGACCCCGCCGAGGTCGAGGACGTCGTGGCCGGCTGCGTGCAGCAGTTCGGCGAACAGGGCATGAACATCGCCCGCAACGCCTGGCTCGAGGCCGGGCTGCCCATCGAGACGCCGGCGACGACGGTCGACCGCCAGTGCGGCTCGGCCCAGCAGGCCGTCAACTTCGCCGCCGCGCTGATCGCGTCGGGAGTGCACGACGTCGCCATCGGGGCGGGCGTGGAGCACATGGGCCACATCTCGTTCGCCGACGGCATGCAGGTGATGGCCGAGCACGGGGCCGCGTTCTCGCCGAAGCTGCTCGAGCGCTACAACCTCGTCCCGCAGGGGATCTCGGCCGAGATGATCGCCGAGAAGTGGGAGATCCCCCGCTCCGAGCTCGACGAGATCGGCCTGCGCTCGCACCAGCTCGCAGCGCGCGCGACCGAGGAGGGGCGCTTCGAGCGCGAGATCGTGCCCTTCCAGGTGAACGGCGACACCTACGTCACCGACCAGGGCATTCGCCCCGACACGAGCCTCGAGAAGCTCGCCGAGCTCAAGCCGGCGTTCAAGGAGGACGGCAAGATCACCGCGGGCAACTCGTCGCAGATCTCCGACGGCGCCGCGGGCGTCCTGCTGATGACGCGCGAGAAGGCCGAGGCGCTGGGGCTCACGCCGCGCGCCCGCATCGTCGACCAGACCACGGTCGGCGTCGACCCGGTGATGATGCTCACGGGCCCGATCCCCGCCACGCGCAAGCTGCTCGAGCGCAACGGCATGACCGTGGACGACATCGACCTCTTCGAGGTCAACGAGGCGTTCGCCTCGGTGGTCGCCGCCTGGCGCCGCGAGCTCGAGCCGGACATGGACCGCGTCAACGTGAACGGCGGCGCGATCGCGCTCGGCCACCCGCTCGGCTCGACCGGCGCGCGCCTGATCACCACCCTGCTGCACGAGCTCGAGCGCTCCGACAAGGAGGTCGGCCTCGTCACGATGTGCTGCGGCGGCGGGCTCGGGACCGGCACCATCATCCAGCGGGTCTGAGCTCATCCTGAGCTCGTCAGGCGCGCCGGGTTGGCGTATCTTGCCCCCGGCGCAGGTGGACGTGAGGGGGAGCTGATGACGATGCGTCTCCTGGGGCCGGCCTCTCTGCTGGCATGCTTCGCCCTGCTCGCGCTCGGCGCCTGCGACGACGGGCCGGGCGACGAGACCGCGGAGTTCATCGCCAAGGCCGACGAGATCTGCAGGCGAGCCGACGAGGACGCCGTGGCGCAGATCGGCAAGCGGTTCGCGGGCATCGACCCCGAGAAGGCGAAGCCGAGGCAGCTGCGGCGCCTCGCGGAGGAGATCCTCGTGCCGAGCATGAAGAAGCAGCTCAAGGAGCTGCGCGCGCTGCCCGCCCCCGAGTCCGACCTGGAGCAGCTCCACGAGATCTACGCGAAGCTCGAGGCGAGCATCGAGGAGGTCCTGGACGACCCCACGCTCGTCATCGCGGGCACGACCCCGTCGCTTCAGGAGGCGACGCGGCTCGCGAGCGACTACGGGTTCAAGGTGTGCGGGAGGTAGGCGGGGCCGTGGGCGCGCTCGACCGCATCCAGATCATGGCCCTCGGCCGGAGCCTCGAAGAGCTCGCGAGCGAGGCGCGCGCGGCGGAGCGCGCGGGGATCGAGGGCGTCTGGGCCATCGAGCTGTACCGCTCGACGATGACGCAGGCCACCTGGCTGGCCGCGCACACCGAGCGGATCGGGGTCGGCACCGGGATCACGTGGGCCTTCGTGCGCAGTCCGATGATCCTCGCGCTCTCGGCGCTAGACATCGACGAGGCCTCCGGCGGGCGCTTCAGGCTGGGCCTGGGCGCCGGGGTCAAGCGGCTCAACGAGACCTGGCACGGCGCCGAGTACGGCCGCCCGGCCCCGCACCTGCGCGAGACCGTCGAGGCCGTGCGGCTGATCATGGAGAAGGCCCACACGGGCGAGCCGATCCGCTTCGCGGGCAAGTACCACGACATCGACATCAAGGGCTGGGCCCGTCCCCACCCGCCGGTGCGCGAGCGCGTGCCGATCTATACCGCCGCTGTGCAGGAGGGCATGGCGCGCATGGCGGGCGACGTCGCCGACGGGCTTCTGGGGCACCTGATCTGCTCGCCGCGCTGGCTGGAGGAGGTCGTGATCCCGAACTTCGAGCTCGGCCTGAGGCGCTCCGGCCGCTCGCGCGCCGACTTCGACTTCATCCCGGGCGTCTGCTGCGCGATCGACGATGACGAGGAGGCGGCCTACGAGGCTGCGCGCCGCACGCTCGCCTTCTACGCGACCGTGCGCACCTACGCGCCGCTCTGGGAGATGCACGGCTTCGGCGACGAGGCGGCCGCCGTGCGCGCGGCCTTCCGCGCCGGCGACTTCGCGGGCCTCGCCGCGCACGTCACCGACGAGATGGTCGACACCTACTGCGCCGTGGGGCCGCCCGACAAGGTGCGGGCCCGGGTCGCGGCGGTGGCCGAGCTCGGCGACGCGGTCAGCCTGACCCCCCCGACCTACTTCATCGAGCCCGAGCGGATCGCCGCCTACCAGCAGCGGATCATCGAGACGTTCGCCCCGGGCTCCTGAGCCCCGCGCCGGCCGGGCGTGCGGCCCCCGTGTGCAGTCGGCTCCGCGCGCCGGCTTTCGCCCGCGGACAAGGCTGAGGAGCTGCGGTGCGGCCAGGGCTGAGCGCCCCGGCCCCGGTCACTCAGGCAGCCGCCCGCCGACGAACTGCACGAACCCCGAGACGCGTTTGCCGACCTCGACGAAGCCGCGGTCGGCGAGGGCGTCGGTGATCTCGTCGGGCTCGAACACCCGCATCCCGCTCACCCCCTGGGCGAGCCGGCTCACCGGCCACGGCGCCACGGCGCGGCGGATCGACGTCATGAGCGCGATCCGCCCGCCCGGCCCGAGCACCCTGCGCATCTCGTCGAGGGCTCCGAACGGCTCCGCGAAGAGGTGCAGGGCCGCGAAGCAGCACACGCAGTCCACGCTGCCGTCGCGCAGGGGCAGGGCCGTGGCGTCGCCGCGGACGAAGACGATGTTCGCGAGCCCCTCCGCGCGCGCCTCGGCGACGCCCTTGGCGAGCATCGTCGGCGAGGCGTCGAGCCCCACGACGAAGCCGTCCTGCCCGGTGATCCGCGCGAACCGGCGCGAGAAGTTGCCGGGGCCGCAGGCCAGGTCGAGCACGCGCTCGCCGCCGGAAAGCCCGAGGAAGAGCCGGGCGATGCGCAGCTCCTCGGCCATCCCGGGCCCGCCCAGCCCCTTGAACGCCCGGCCCAGCGCGGGCCGCCACCAGCGCTCGTAGATCGCCGGCACGGCCCTGGTGAGCATCAGGCTCTGGGTCGTGCCGGTGGACTCGACGCCCTCCGGCGCCAGGTCGAGGTAGCCGTCGCGCCAGGCATCGGCCTCGCTCGCGCGGGCGGCGGCTTCTGCGGAGAGCAGCTCGGCCAGCCGGGAGCGCGCGAGCTCGGCCGGTGCCGCGGTCATCCGCGCCCGCGCGGCTCCCCGGAGTGGGCGGCCAGCTCCTCGAGGCGCTTGATCTGCCGCTCGCCCTCGACGCGCGCCGGGTCCTCGGCCGGGAGCGCCTCGATCAGCTTCTTGATCCGGTTGCGGATCTGCAGCGAGAAGTGGGGCGTCGCGGGGCCGGCCAGCGCGCGGATGTCATCCACCGTGACCCGGCGGGTCAGCCGATCCGCTCGTTCGCTTTCGCTCATCTACGTCCCTCGTTGCGTGTGTCTGAAGGCACTCAGTCCGCCTCGGTCTCCGGCTCCGGGGCGCCCGGCTCCGGGCCCAGGAAGGACTGACCTTCGCCCGAGCGTACCGGGGCGAGCTCGGCGATCTCGTCGAGCTCCGCCTGCAGCGCGGTGCTCACCGACGACTCGTCGCCGATGATCCAGAGGTGGTTGAAGACCGCCCGGGTGGGGTCGGCCTCGTAGCCGGGCTTGAGGTCCAGGAGGTAGCCCGCCAGGGCGGGCGGGGCCTCGTCGGCGCTGTCGGTGAGCAGCAGCGGGCCCCAGCTCCCGCTGGCCGAGAGCGGCGCGGCCGCCGCGGCGTCGGTCGGCCGCGCGGCGTTCGCGATGACGAAGCCGTGGCCCGGGTCGTTGATGTTCCAGCCGAACTCGCCGCGCACGTAGCGCGCGAAGGCGACCGCGTTCTCGACCGGCCCCTCCTCGCCGACGCGCCGCACGCTGGAGGCGGCGCGCCGCAGCTTGCGCAGCGCCCGGTCGGAGATCACCGACTCGGGGCCGAGCACGAACACCTCCGCGTCCTCCCAGCGCTCGACCGCGTCGATGGTCGCGGCGGGCACGGAGTCGCGCTGGGCGAAGAGGATCGGGTCGCCCGAGCGCGCCGCCCAGGCCGCGGCTGGCATCGCGTACGCGGGCTCGTCGGAGCTCACGACGAGCAGGTGGTCGGGATCCGAGCCCGCGAGCTCGGCCCGCAGCGTGGCGATCGCCAGCGCAAGCTCGGCCGGGTTGCCGCCCGCGACCTGCTCGGTGCGCAAATCGTCGGGCTCCGCCGCGTCGCCGATCACGAACGCCTGGTCGCGGCCCGTGGCCGCGGAGCCGCGCGGGGCGAGGGCCGCGAGCGCCTGGGCGGTGATCTCGGGCACCTCGCCGTCGGCGGTGAACAGGAGCGGCGCCGAGACCGGGTCGGCGAACAGGACGGAGGCGGCGAGCGCGCCTGTCCAGTCGCCGGCGTCGGCGAGGACGACGGCGGGCGGGGGGTCGGTGGGGAACGTCGCGAGCGCGGCGCCGGCCGCGACCTCGATCGAGTCCCCGCCCGCGATGCGCGTCGTGTTGCGGGTCGCGAACGTCGGGAAGCCGAGCTCCGCGGTCTCCTCCGGCTCGGACCCGGCGCGCACGAAGATCTCGGGGGCGAGGCTCGGCGCCTGCTCCTCGTCGTCTTCGAGCAGCTCGCGGGCGGCGACGTAGACGCCCGCGATGAGCGCGCACGCGACGAAGACGCCGCCCACGACGCGCAGGAACCCGAGCGGGTGGCGGCGCGCGTAGTAGGCGAGGTCCTCGAGGAAGTACCGGATCCTCCGCAGCACGCCGGGAACGTTAGTCGCGTTCGGGGTGCGTGCCTGCCGCCCCCGGCGCCGCGACCGGTCTAGCCTCAGCCCTGATGGCTCACGACCACGCGCACGGTCACGCGCACGCGCTCGATCTGCGGCGCGCGGACAGCAGGCGGCGGATGACCGCGGCGCTCGCGATCAACCTGCTGATGCTCGCCGTGGGCGTGGTCGGCGGGCTGATCACGGGCTCGCTGGCGGTGCTCGCCGACGCCGGGCACGTGCTCTCGGACGTCGGCTCGATCGGCCTCGGGCTGATGGCCGCTGCGCTCGCCGCGCGCCAGGCGTCCTCGCGCCGGACGTTCGGCCTGCAGCGCAGCGAGGTACTCGCCGCGCTGCTCAACGGGCTCGCGCTGGTCGCGATCGGCGTGCTCGTGATCGTGGCCGCGATCGGGCGGTTCGGGGACCCGCCCGAGATCGAGGGCTGGGGCGTCTTGGGCATCGGCGTGTTCGGGCTCGCGGGCAACCTGGCGGCCACCTGGGTGCTGGCGCGCGGCGACCGCACCGACATCAACCTCGAGGGCGTGCTGCGCCACTCCGTCGCCGACGCGCTCGGCTCGCTCGCCGTGGTGGGCTCGGGCGCCGTGATCCTGCTCACCGGCTGGGTGGCGGTCGACCCGATCGCGAGCGTCGCCGTCGCCCTGCTCATCCTCGCCTCCTCGCTGCGGCTCGTGCGCGAGCCGATGGACGTGCTGATGGAGGCCGCCCCCGCCGGCCTCGACGTCGACGCGCTGGCGCGGGCCGTGTGCGGCATCCGGGGCGTGACCAGCGTGCACGACCTGCACGTCTGGACGGTGACGCCGGGGTTCGTCGCGCTCGCGGCCCACGTGGTCGTCGAGCCGCGCGTCGACCGCGACGCGGCGCGCCGCGAGATCGAGTACCTCCTGCGCGACCGCTACGGGATCGAGCACACCACGCTCCAGATGGAGGAGCAGGCGGAGGAAGGAGCTCTGCTCCAGATCGAGAACGGGCTCTCCGACGGCGTTTCGGCGTCCGAGCAGGAGCCCGGGTGAGGGCCCCCGCGCGTGCAAGAATCGTTGCAACGTTCTGTTAAGGAACGCTCACAATTGCCCTCAGAGTGGTACTCTGCGGCACGCCGGTTCGCCGAGAGGACGACCGACTCAGCTCGGGGGCGGGGCGGCATTCGCAGAGCGCGGCGGGACCCGCCGTACCCCCAACTTCTTTCGCAGTGGACGCCCAGAGAAAGCGACCGATCCCGCGCCGTCTGGCCCTCGTGGCGGCGGCCGCCCTCGCCGTGTCGGCGGGCGGCACGGCCGTGGCCCAGGACCTGCAGCAGAAGCTCGAGCAGAAGAAGCAGAAGCTCGAGCAGGCCAAGGAGCGCAAGGGCGTCCTCACCACCGAGATCTCGCGCTACACGGAGCGCATCAACCAGCTTCGCGGCGAGGTCGCCACGCTGCGCAACCGCGAGGCGATCGTCCAGGAGCGCCTGAGCAGGACCGAGGCCCGGCTCGAGCTCGAGGAGAACCGGCTCGAGCAGCTGCGCAAGCGCCTCAAGCGCTCGCTGAAGGTCTTGGCCAAGCGGCTCGTCGAGATCTACAAGTCGGATGAGCCCGACGCGCTGACGGTGATCCTCAACGCGAACGGGTTCGACGACCTCGTGAGCCGCTACGAGTACCTGGACCGCATCCAGAGCCAGGACGCGAGCATCGTCCACCGCGTTCGCGACCTCCGCGACGAGGCGCGCGAGACGGTGGAGCGGGTCCGGGCGGCGCGCGACGAGATCGCGGCGCGCAAGGCCGAGCTCGCGCGCACCCGCCAGCAGCTCGAGGCCCGGCAGGCCGAGCTCGACGCGGTGCGCGACCGCAAGGCGCAGGCCCTCGCCTCCGTGCGCGAGCACATCCACGAGTACGAGGGCGACATCAGCGAGCTGAACGCGAAGATCCAGGCGCAGCTCCAGGCCGCGCAGGCCTCCACCACGCAGTCGGACCCGCTGCCCGCGGGCCCGATCCGCGGCGGGTCGAGCGGCATGATCTGGCCGGTCAACGGCCCGGTCGTCTCACCGTTCGGGCCGCGCTGGGGCCGTCTGCACGCCGGCATCGACATCGCCGTCCCCGCCGGCACGCCGATCCGCGCCGCCAAGGCGGGCCGGATCGTGCTCGCCGCGCCCACGAGCGGCTACGGCAACTACACCTGCATCGACCACGGCGGCGGGCTCTCGACCTGCTACGCGCACCAGTCGCGCTACGCGATCACCTCCGGCTCGGTTTCGCAGGGCCAGGTGATCGGGTACGTGGGCTGCACTGGACACTGCTACGGCGACCACCTACATTTCGAGGTCCGGGTAAACGGCGCACCCGTTGACCCGATGGGGTATCTGTAGGAGTGCGGAAGCCGGGCGGGAAGCCCCGGCGACCTGGACAAGCGGAAGGAATCGCGGTAAAGGGAAGCAAGGCGCCTGACGATGAAGCGGTAACCAGCCGTTTCCGGCAGGCCTAGGCACATGGAATCGTCCGTCGCCCACACTCCACGACTCGGCCGTTCAGGGCGGATCCGCCCCTACCTCGCAGGCTCAGGCGCCACCGCCGCGCTGATCGCCGGGGCCATCGTCGCCTTCCTCGGCGTGGCCGCGTTCGTCGCCTTCGAGGGCATGCCGTTCGGCGCCGAGGACGCAGCCGCCGCGCTCGGCGAGACGGTGCTTCTCGACCTCCTCCTGAGGGACGAGCACCTCGATCCCCGCCGCGGTCGCCGCGCCGATGAGCTGCTTCACCGCGTCGGCGGTCTGCACGGGGTACTGGTGCGTGAAGATCGTGATCCGGCGCGGGGGCGCGCCGCGTCGGGCGGGGGTCACGGCTCGACCTTTCGCGCCGCCGCCTCGACGTCCTCCACCGCGCCCG
>PKER01000131.1 GCA_002919115.1 bacterium | reverse complement strand
CGGGCGGTCCCCCGCCCCCCGGGCGGGGGCGGGGGGGGAGCCGCTCGGTGAGCTCGCCCAGGCGGGCGTAGGCCGCCGCGTCGAGCTCGCGCAGGGTGGCGAGGCCCGCCGCCACCGCGAGCGGGTTCCCGCTCAGCGTCCCGGCCTGGTAGACGTCGCCCGCGGGCGCGACGCGCTCCATGAGCTCGCGCCGCCCGCCGTAGGCCGCGGCCGGCAGCCCGCCGCCCAGGACCTTGCCCATCACGGTCAGGTCGGCGCGCACGCCGAAGAGCTCCTGCGCCCCGCCGCGCGCCACGCGGAAGCCCGAGATCACCTCGTCGAGGATGAGCAGCGCGCCCTGCTCGTCGGCCGCAGAGCGCAGCGCCTCCAAGAAGCCGTGCTCGGGCGGCACGACGCCCATGTTCGCGGGCAGGGGCTCGGCGATGATCGCCGCGACCTCGCGGTCGTGCAGCGCCACGGAGAGCGCCTCGTCGTCGTTCCAGGGCACGACGATCGTGTCGGCGGCCTGCGCGGCCGTCACCCCGGGGCTCGCCGGGATCCCCTGCGTGGCGAGGCCGGACCCCGCCTGGGCCAGGAGCCCGTCGACGTGCCCGTGGTAGGCGCCCGCGAACTTGACGACGGCGTCGCGGCCCGTGACCGCGCGCGCCAGGCGGATCGCGCTCATCGACGCCTCGGTGCCCGACGAGGTCATGCGGATCATCTCCACCGAGCCGAAGCGCTCGCAGACCTCGGCGGCGAGCTCCACCTCGCCCTCGATCGGCGCACCGTAGCTGGTCCCGCGCGCCGCGGCCTCCTGGACCGCCTCGACCACCGCCGGGTGCGCGTGGCCCAGGATCAGCGGACCCCACGAGCACACCCAGTCGACGTAGCGGTTGCCGTCGACGTCGACGAGCTCGCAGCCCTCGCCGCGCTCGATGAACACGGGGTGGTCGCGGCCGATCGACCGCATCGCGCGCACGGGCGAGTTCACGCCGCCCGGCAGGAGCCCGGTGGCGCGCCCGAACAGCTCCGCGGAGCGCGGCGTCGCGTACGAGTCGCTGGCGGCAGTCTCCTCGCTCACCGTGGTGTTCCGGTCAGGCAGCGGCGAGGTGGCCGTGCTCGCGCTCCCAGCGCGCGTAGTCGTCGGTGAAGTAGTGCAGGCGCACCTTCTTGTACTCGGTCGAGGAGTAGAGGACCGCGCGGTCGTCGCCGTGCAGGCCGTGCTCGTCGGCGATCGACTGCAGGATCGCGTCGCACTCCTCCTTGGACCGCCCGTGCGCCATCGTGAAGACCGAGTAGGGCCAGTCCGGGTAGGTCGGGCGCTGGTAGCAGTGCGAGATGCCGCGCACCGCGGCCATTCGCCTGCCGACCTCGAGGATCCGCTCCTCCGGCACGCGCCACACGCCCATCCCGTTCGCCGAGAAGCCGGCGCGCCGGTGGAAGAGGATCGCCGCCACGCGCCGCAGCAGCAGGCGGTCGACCATGCCGCGCAGGTGCTCGAGGAACGCCTCGGGGGTCATGCCCACCGCGCTCGCCGCCTCGTCGTAGGGGCGGTCGGTGACCGCCATCGGCCCCTGCAGGGCGCGGATCACGGCGACGTCGCGCTCGTCGTAGGGCTGCGGCTCCAGCTCGCGGGGCGGCGAGGCGTCGACGGCGGCGGCCAGCTCCTCCGTCCCCTTCTCCATCTCGAGGTTCATGTTGATCTTGAAGAGGCGCAGCGTCGGGAGCTGGCGGATCGACTCGGCGCCGGTCATCCGCTGCAGCGCCGTGAGCGTCCCCTCCAGGCCGAGCTCGGAGTCGGGCGGGACCGCGATCGTGAACCAGAGGTTGAAGTCGTGGGTGCGCAGGTAGTTGTGGGAGACGCCCGGGTGCTCGTTGATGATCTTGGCCGCCCGGTGCGGGTGCTCGGCGTCGACCTTGGCCGCCACCAGCATCGACTCATAGCCGAGCGCGCGGGTGTCGAAGATCGGGGTGATCTCGCGGATGATCCGCTCGTCGAGCAGGCGCTGGGTGCGCCGCATGAGCTCGTCGACGTCGAGCTCCGCCTCCCCGGCGAGCACCGCGTAGGGCTCGCGGACGAGCGGGAAGCGGGACTGCAGGAGGTTCAGGATCCGTTTGTCGGTCTCATCGAGGGGGACCGCCGCACCGTCCTTGCGGGAGCGGACCTTCGGGCGGGGGGTCTTCACGCGAGCCATTCGGCCACATCCTTTGCGTAGTAGGTGAGAATCACGTCGGCCCCCGCGCGGCGGATGGAGGTGAGGGTCTCGAGCACCGCCGCGCGCTCGTCGACCCAGCCGTTCAGCGCCGCGGCCTTGAGCGCCGCGTACTCCCCGGACACGTGGTAGGCGGCGACCGGCACGCCGAGCTCGTCCTTTACGCGCCGGATCACGTCGAGGTAGGTGACGGCCGGCTTCACCATCACCACGTCGGCGCCCTCCTCGAGGTCGAGGCGCGCCTCGCGCACCGCCTCGAGCGCGTTGCCCGGGTCCATCTGGTAGCCGCGCCGGTCGCCGAACTGCGGCGTCGACTCCGCGGCGTCGCGGAACGGCCCGTAGAACGCCGAGGCGTACTTGGCTGCGTACGCGATGATCGGCACGTCCGCGTGCCCCTCCTCGTCGAGCTGCCCGCGCACCGCCCCGATGCGGCCGTCCATCATGTCGCTCGGCGCGACCACGTCGGCGCCCGCCTCCGCGTGCGAGACCGCGGTCTTCGCGATCAGCTCGATCGTGATGTCGTTGTCGACCTCGCCGTCGCGCACGAACCCGCAGTGCCCGTGGTCGGTGTACTCGCACAGGCACACGTCGGTGATCACGGTGAGGTCCGGGTGCTCCTTCTTGAGCGCCCGGATCGCCATCTGCACGATCCCCTCGTCGTCGTACGCGCCGGTGCCGGCCTCGTCCTTGTGCTCGGGGATCCCGAAGAGGATCACCGCCGGGACCCCCGCCTCGTGGACCTCGCCCGCCACCTCGACCAGCTCGTTGATCGAGTAGCGCTCCACGCCAGGCATCGACTCCACCGGCTGGCGGACGCCTTCGCCGGGGACGACGAACAGCGGCTGCACGAGGTGACGCGGCGAGAGCTCGGTCTCGCGGACGAGGTCCCGCAGCGCTTGTGTTCTGCGCATGCGCCGCATGCGCGTGGCGGGAAAGCTCACGCGCCTGATTCTAGGCATGGGGCCCACGCGCGGGGGCGCGCCGGAAACGGGCCGGGCGGGCCTACGCGAAGCGCCGCAGCGCCGCCCGGGCGAGCGCCGCGTAGGCGGCGAGCAGCGCGGCGAGGTGCAGCAGGCGCAGCCAGAGCGAGCCCGCGCCCGCGTCGAGCCCCGACGAGATCGCCTCGAGCGACGGGTGGAACGGGAACAGCGCGCGGAGGACCTCGAGGACTTCGAAGAGCGTCGCGCTCACCGTCCCCGACGGGACCAGCGAGAGAAGCGCGATCGGCAGGGAGAGCATGAAGGCGAGCAGCGAGCTCGCGCGCACGTCGCGCCCCGCGGCCCCGATCGCCGCGCCGAAGGCCGCGAACGCGGCGCCGCCCGCGAGGATCGCGAGCACGATCAGGTGCCCGCGTCCCCACCCCACCGCGCCGAACGGCGTCATCACGATGAGCATCAGCAGCGTCACGGCCAGCGAGGCGATCACGCCGAGGGTGATCTTCTCGGCGAGCAGGCCGCCCCGCCCCACGCTCGCGCGCGTGATCCGGATGAACGCGTTCTCCTCGCGCTCGAGCGCGAGCGAGCCCGCGACGAGCAGCACGGTCACGAACATCAGCGTGAACGTGGCCGCCGCCGCGATCGCGAACGAGTCGAGCGAGGTCGAGGTGCCCGAGACGTCGGTCTTCTCGACCGCGATCGGCGCCGAGATCGCCCCCAGCAGGGGCAGCGCGAAGTCGAGGTTGTCCTCGGCGAGATGCGCGAACTCGATCACCTGGTCGAGCGCGGCGCGCGCGGGCGAGTCCACCGGCAGGCTCCTGCGCACGCCCTCGAGGATCACCCCCGCCCGCGCGAGCCCCAGGATGCGCAGCTTCTGCGCCAGGAACGGGAGCTGGAACGTCCCGCCGTCGATCAGCAGGTCGATGTACTCCGCGGCCTGCTTGGAGATGCGCTCGGAGAGGATCAGGTTCGCCTCGGTGACGAGCGCCTGGATGCGGTCGTCGACGAGCTGCGCCTTGACCGGGTCGTCCTCGTTCACGTAGACGTCGACCTTCGCCGGCTCGGGGTCGAGGCTGGTCAGCGAGCGGAGCTGGTCGAGCAGGTTCTCCGGCAGGATCAGCGCGCCCAGCACCTCGCCGTCGCGCACCATCCGCTCGGCCTCCTCGCGGCTCGAGGCGTCGACGCACTCGACCCGGTCGCAGAGCTCCGCGCGCGCCTGCTCGGCGCCGAACTGCTGCCCGCCCGCGCCCAGGTCGAAGCCCTCGCCCGCGGGCACCTCGTTCACGAAGGCGACGCGCGGCTTGCCGTCGTCGCCCGAGAGCGCGAAGCCGATCAGAAGGCCGATCACCAGCGGATAGGCGACGAGCAGGCCGACGATCAGCGGGGAGCGCCGCAGGATCTGCAGGTCCTTGAGCAGAAGCCAGCGCATCAGTGCCCCCGCTCCCGCAGGAACGCGACGAACGCGGACTCGAAGTCGGCGGCGCCCGACTCCGGGGCCGCCCGGTGGAGCTCGGCGGCGGTGCCGTCGAAGAGCGCCTCGCCGTCCGCGAGCACGAGGATCCGGTCGCCGTAGCGGTCCACCTCGCCCAGGTGGTGGGTCGTGTAGAGCACCGTCGTGCCGCCGCCCGCGAGCCCGTGCACGAACTCCCACAGCCGCGCGCGCTGGCGCGGGTCCAGGCCGGTCGAGGGCTCGTCGAGCAGGAGGACCGCCGGCCGCGAGAGCAGGCCGATCGCGATGTTCACGCGCTGCTGGTTGCCGCCCGAGAGCGTGCCGACCTGGTCCCCGCGGCGGTCGGCGAGCCCGGTCTGCTCGAGCATCTCCTCGACGGCCGCGTCGACGTCCTCGATGCCCTCCAGCCGCGCGAACAGGCGCAGGTTCTCCTCGACGGTGAGCCGCCGGTAGAGCGCGGCCTGCTGCGGGACCCAGCCGACCGCCCCCGCCGGGGTGCGGACCGTGCCCGCGTCGGGCTTGCGGATGCCAGCGAGGATCGAAAGCAGCGTGGTCTTGCCGGCGCCGTTCGGGCCGATCACGGCGAGCAGCTCGCCCGCCCCCGCGGTGAACGAGACGTCGCGCAGCGCCACCCGCTCGCCGAACGAGTAGGAGAGCCCGCGGACCTCGATGACCGGGCTCGCGCCGGCAGTTGCCTCGGCCTCCGCCATGGGCGGGAAACGCTACCTGCACCAGCGGGCGCCGGGTCCGGTCCCGAGCAAAGTCGATCGCGGCGGCGGTACGGTGCCGGGCCGTGGCACGCGGTACCGAGTTCAGAGCGGACGACCTGCTTCCTATCGAGCCCCTCATCCGGCGGCTCACCGGCAAGAAGGGCTGGCTCGAGCGGCGCACCAAGGCGCAGCGCTGGCTCGTCGCCAGGCCCGCCGCCGGCGAGCCCGACGTGAGCGTCGAGCTCAACGTCGACGAGGAGGTGAACAACCTCGTGATCACGCTGACCGGCTTCGAGCCCGGCCGCCCCCTGCTCCCCGGCCTCGAGCCCAAGGGCATCCGCACGCCGAAGGGCTGGCAGCTCATGGCCGACGTGGGCTGGGTGCTCGGCTGGCGCGCGCCGAAGCGCAAGGCGCCCGAGGACGTCCTGCGCTTCGCGTTCCGCGTCGTCAAGGCGCTCGGCCTCGAGCCCGCCGACGGGCGCTGGACCGCGCGCGTGGAGGGCCGCCCGCCGCGCCCGGGATGGCAGACCGGCGCGAAGTGAACGGCCGCGCTCAGCGGCGGTTCGCTTGCGGCTTCCGGCTCGCCGGTTGATTTACGCTGAGCCGGTGAGGCTTCTCTTCGTCGGGGACGTCGTCGGCAGGCCGGGTCGGGCCGGCTTGGCGCGCGCCATGCCCGACCTGCGCGAGCGCTACGCGCCCGACCTCTGCGTCGTGAACGGCGAGAACTCCGCGGGCGGCCTGGGGATCACCGAGCGCACCGCGCGCGAGCTCTTCGACATCGGCTTCCACGTGATCACCCTCGGCAACCACGCCTACCGGCGGCGCGAGGCCTACGAGTACCTCGACTCGACCGACCGCGTGATCCGCCCGGCGAACTTCATGGCCGGCAACCCCGGCCGCGGGTACGCGCTCGTCGAGGCGGGCGGGATGCGGGTCGCCGTCATCAACCTGATCGGCATGGTTCAGCTCCAGGCGGCGCGCTCGCCGTTCGCCGAGGCCGACGCGCTGC
This sequence comes from bacterium, assembly GCA_002919115.1. Lineage (GTDB taxonomy): Bacteria > Actinomycetota > Thermoleophilia > Solirubrobacterales > 70-9 > RSA11. The sequence continues at coordinate 8,313 of PKER01000131.1, read as the reverse complement.
TCAACCGCCTGGCCGACGACGCCGACGCCTTCGTCGTGGACTTCCACGCCGAGGTGACGAGCGAGAAGGTCGCGATGGGCTGGCACCTCGACGGCCGCGCCGCGGCGGTGCTCGGCACCCACACGCACGTGCCGACCGCCGACGCGCGCGTGCTGCCCAAGGGCACAGCGTTCATCAGCGACGTCGGCATGACCGGCTCGCGCGCGAGCGTGCTCGGCGTGCGCTGGGAACAGGCGCTCGAGGGCTTCCGCACGCAGATGCCGCAGCGCTTCGAGACCGCGGAGGAGGACGTCTGGGTGAACGCCGTCGTCGTCGACGTCAACGAGCGCGGGCTGGCCGACTCGATCGAGCAGGTCCTCGTGCCCGCGCCGGAGGCCTAGGCGCCGCGTGACGCCCTAGCCGCCGCCGGCGATGCCGTTGAGCACGTAGGCTGCCAGGTCGCGGATCTCCTCGTCGCTGAGCTGGCCGCCGAAGGCCGGCATCCCGCCGCCTCCGTTCGTGATCTGCTCGATGGCCTGCTTGAGCGAGAAGCCGCCGTCGTCGAGCGCCGGGCCGCCGTTGCCCCCGCCGCCGTCGGCGCCGTGGCAGCCCGCGCAGTTGTCGGAGAAGATCTGCTCGCCCTGGCCGGACTCGCGCGCGTCGGCCTCCTTCGAGCTCGGCGACTTGCCCTTGCCCTTCGGCGTTGTCGACTCTTCCTGCTCCACCTCGGGCTCGGCCTCGCCGGCGTGCGCCGCCTGCCGGCCGGAGCTGCCCGGCTCCACGGGACCCATCGTGCCCTCGAGCGAGAAGGCCCAGAGCGAGTCGCCGTGCGCGCTGCCCGCCAGCGAGTTGCCCGCCGCGTAGAAGATCACGTACTCGCGCCCGTCGTGCTCGACGATCGCCGGCGTGGAGTTGGCGCCCGCGCCCGTTTGGAACGCCCAGCGCTGCTCGCCGGTTTCGGCGTCGTAGGCGCGCAGCTCGCCGTTGTTGTGGCCGACGAAGACGAGCCCGCCCGCGGTCGCGGTGGTGCCCGAATAGCAGGACTGGTCCTCCCAGTTCTCCTCCCAGGCGATCTCGCCCGTCGTCACGTCGATGGCCGCCACGACGCCGTCCTGCGCGCCGAAGCCTGTGAACGTGAAGATCGAGGACAGGTAGGTGGTGCCGCGCTCGAACTCCTGGAGCTTCGCCGACTGGTAGCCGGACGCCGAGTCCATCCCGCAGACGTAGACCATGTTGGTCTCCGGCGAGAAGCTCGACGGCGGCCAGTTGGTGCCGCCCGAGGGCCCGGGGGCGATCACCGTGGTTGTCTCGCCGAACGGGGTGAAGATCTGCTTCGCCCTGCGCACCGGCGCGTTCTTGCCGAGCGTGTCCCGCGCCAGGTCGCGGATCTGCTTGAAGTCGGCGTTACTCACCTCGTGGGAGGAGAACGGCGGATACGAGGGAATCGGCTGGGTCTCCGCGGTCGCCTGCGACGGCTCCTGCGGCACGGGCTGCTCCTCGATCGGGTGGATCGGTTCGCCCGTCTCGCGGTCGAGGATGTAGAGCCAGCCGGTCTTGCCGGGCTGGCTCAGGCCCTTGACCTCCTCGCCGTCGATCTCGGCGTCCCAGAGCACCACCGGGCTGGGGGCGTCGTAGTCCCAGATGTCGTGATGGACCTGCTGGAAGTGCCAGCGGTACTCGCCGGTCTCGGCGTCGATCGCGACGATCGACGTGGCGAACAGGTTGTCGCCCTCGCGCGCCGACCCGTTCAGGTCGGGCGAGGCGTTGCCGGCGGAGAAGTACATGAGGCCGAGCTCCGGGTCGACCGCGGGGGTCTGCCAGATCGGCGCGCCGCCGCGCTTCCACGAGTTGTTGTCCTGCGGCCAGGTCTCGTGGCCCTCCTCCCCTGGCCCGGGGATCGCCCAGAAGCGCCACTCCTCGTCGCCGGTCGAGGCGTCGTAGGCCATCAGCCGGCCGCGGATGCCGTACTCGCCGCCGGAGAGGCCGGTGTAGACGCGGCCCTCGTAGTACAGCGGCGCGTTGGTGATCGTCTCGCCCTTGCGCCAGTCGCCCACCTGCGCCTCCCACTCGAGCTCGCCGGTGCGCTGGTCGAGCGCGATCAGCCGGCCGTCGAGGAGCCCGGCGTAGACCCGGCCGTCGCCGACCGCCACGCCGCGGCTCGTCCAGCCGCAGCAGATCGTGTTGATCTTCTGGTCGAGCTGCGCCTCCCACTTCCAGATCTCGCGGCCCGTCTCGAGGTCGTGGGCAAAGACGTCGTCGGCGCCGGTGATCGTGTAGATCACGCCGCCGTAGACGATCGGGGTCGCCTCGCCCGAGTACTTGCCGGCGGTGCCCGACCCGTCGAGGTGGGTCATCCACTCGCCCTTGAGGTCCGCGACGGTCTCGGTGTTGATCTCGTCGAGCGGCGAGTAGCGCTGGTTCGTAAGCGAGCCGCCGTTGGTGGGCCAGTTCTCGGTCGGCGGCTCGTTGAGCTCGTCCGCATCGAAAGCGGGCGCCATGCTGACCTCGGCGGCCGACCCCTCCACGCGCGTGCCCTTGCCGTTCACGTAGCCCACGATGTAGGCGGCGCCGGCCAAGACCAGCGCCAGGAGCACGCCGACGATCGCCGCGCCGCTGATCTGCGGCTGATCCTCGCGCCCTTCGTCGTGACCGCCTACTGTCCCAGGCTCTTCGGGCATACGCGAGCGCGGCTACCCCGCTCCCGCACGCCCAACCGCTCGCGAGCCGCGGCAACAAGATGAGGAGGCGGGCCTCCGGCGCAGGGAGCCGAAGGCCCGCCTCCTCGGCAAGCGGCGTACGCCTGAGCGCTACGAGCTCACGCGCTTGACGCGGAAGGCCGCGTCCTTGCCCTTCTTGAAGGTCGCCGTGCGGGCGTTGAGCTTCCACCCGTTCGGCAGGATGCCCTCGGGGTGCGCGAGGAACTTCGCGAACAGCTTCGACGCGCGCTTGCAGGTCGGGCGCTTCGCGAGCCGCGTGATCTTGTACTGGCCCGCGGGCAGGTTGAGGCTGCCGATCTTGTCGTTGTGCAAGACCCTGAAGAGGCCCTGGCAGGCACGGCCGTCAGCGGGGTGCTTGCCCCCGCCGCCCCCACCGCCGCCACCGGACCCGGTGGGCCGCACGTAGAAGCCGACCTCGCTCTGGCCGCGCTGGAAGGCCTTGCGACGCGGCAGGACGCGCCAGTTGCGCGGCAGCTTCCCGTCGAAGTCCTGGAGGAACTCGGCGAACAGCTTGGCGGCCTTCTGGCAGCTCAGCAGGCTCGGGTTGAACGGCACGAGCGTGTAGTAGCCGGCGGGGAGCTCGAGCTTGCCGACCCGGTCATTGTGCAGCACGCGGAACGGCGGGCATTCCGAGCCCTCACCGGCCTCCGCCTGCGCGGCGGGCGCCAGCACGAGGGCAAGCGCAAGCGCGCAGGTAATCGCTGCGACGCGTTTCATGGTTCCCTCCCTAGAGTTGAGTAATTGGATCCGTGGAACGGGCTACCCTTGTAACACGCGTTTGAGCACTTAGTCGCAGTTCTTGCCGGCGGGTGTTTGGCCCGCCGTCTCGCGGGCACTTGCGCGAGATGACTTTTCGCGCTAGATTGTTCGGCCGCTGCCGCGCGAGCCCCTTTGGGCTGCTCCTCTTGACGCCGGGCGCGGATCCGGCGAGCAAGCACCCCCACACCGGTGGGCTTTAGCTTGATGACGGGGTTTTTCGGGCGGGCTTGTTGAGTTGACAACGAACGAGTGTTCGCTATACTTTCTGAAGTAATGACGCACGATGGGAGGCATATGCCACGCACTAGGGGCGCTGCCAGCCAGCGCACCGAGACGCACCGCCAGCGCGGTGAGCACGCGCTGGACAGTGCTGCTGCCCGCGCGCGCCGGCGCACCGAGGCGCACGAGCTCGCCGAGGCGACGACCGACAGCCTGCAGCTGTTCTTCAACCAGGCGGCGCGTTACCCGCTGCTGACCGCCGCCGAGGAGATCGAGCTTGCCAAGCGCATCGAGAAGGGCGACCTTGAGGCGAAGGAGCGCCTGATCAACTCGAACCTGCGCCTGGTGATCAAGTTCGCGCGTCGCTACCAGGGCCACGGGCTGCCGCTGAGCGACCTAGTCCAGGAGGCGATGCTGGGCCTGATCCGCGCCGCCGAGAAGTTCGACTGGCGCCGCGGTTACAAGTTCTCGACCTACGCGGTCCTCTGGATCAAGCAGTCGATCCAGCGCGGTCTCGACAACACGGGTCGCGCCGTGCGCATCCCCGCGCACATCGCGCAGCGTGAGCGCACGGTGAACCGCACCGCCGCCGAGCTGGCGACGATGCTCGACCGCGAGCCCACGGACGAGGAGGTCGCCGAGCGCGCCAAGCTGCCGCTCGAGGAGGTCATGGCCGTCCGCGACCTGACCCGGGTGAGCGCCAGCCTCGACCAGCCGATCGGCAGCGACGGCGACACGACGCTGGGCGAGCTCCGCGCCGAGAGCACGGCCGACCTCGAGGACGAGTTCTTCGTCCGCGAGCAGGAGCGCGCGATCGAGGAGGCGCTCTCGAAGCTCCCCGAGCTCGAGGCGAACGTCGTCCGCGCGCGGTTCGGCACCGGCGGCCGCGAGGCCAAGTCGCTCCGCGACACGGCCCGTGAGCTGGGCGTCACGCAGAGCGAGGCGCGTCAGCTCGAGGCCTCGGCCCTCCGCCGGCTCGCCAACGACTCCGTGCTGGCCGGGCTCCGCGAGGAGGTCTGAGGCCACGGCGGCCACGAGCCGCCGGCGCGCACACAGCAGCCGAGCTTGAAAGCCGGCCCCCGCAACCGCGCGGGGGCCGGCTTTCTTCGTTTCGGGACCAAATGGGGTGGGCCCTGACCGGGGCGGCACGGGTCAAGCGCCCGGCGCGGGCCCTAGGAATCGTCGCCGTGTTCTTCGCCCGCGCCTGCCGCGCGGGTTAACCCCCGGACCTTCCGCTGGACGGAAGGACGGGCGCGGGGCGGGCTCGCCGTCAGGGCACGGTCGCTGCCGCCGACTCCCTGAGCCGAACAGCAACCGACGGTGCCTCGGCTACATCCCGCTCGGCCTGCTCTGGCACCTGACGCGGCCGAAGGGCCGGGACTGGCCCCTGGAGAAGCTCACCGGTGGCTGCGGGGAGCACGTGACCCGCCGCGCTACCGGTCCGCCGCTGGGTCCGCGGCGCTGACGATCTCGACGCGGATCACCTTCCCGCTCGGGAGCTCGATGTCGACGACCTCACCGGGTTCGTGCCCGAGGAGGCCCTTCGCGATCGGGGCCTCGGCCGAGAGCTCGTCCGGGCTCTTCGCGGAGCCCTGCACGATCCGTCGCCTCTCGGCCTTGCCGGTCGCCAGGTTCCGGAACTCGACCTCGTGGCCGACCCGAACGTCCCGCGCCGGCTTGGGCTCAGCGTTGACCGCGCCGCGGGTGCGCAGGTCGGCGGTCGTCACCGACCCGGGGAAGCAGCAGTCGAACCGGCACGGCTCCACCGTGTCAGGGAGATCGTCGAGGTCGCGCAGCACGTACTGGGCACCGTCGGCGATCTCCCCCTTGCGTAGGCCGGAGCAGTTGGGATCGCGGTGGAACTTCGTCCACTTCTTGGGACCCGGGGCTCTCGCGATCAGGACCTTCACGCCGAGACCTCCTCAGATCACCGCGCGCAGCCTGCGCCCCATCGCCGCCTGGCTCGCGCCGAACATCGCGCACAGCTCCTGGAAGTCGCGCGTCGTGTTGCGGTAGTGGTAGCGGAGCAGGTGCGCCGGGATGAGGAGCTCGGCCGCGAACGCGTTCGCCTCCTCCTCCGCGGGCGGCAGGGGCGGGCGTTTGTCCTTCCCGTTCTTGCTCGCGGAGTCCTCTGGCGCGACCGTCGCGCGCCGGCAGAACAGGCTGTCCTGCCCGGGCGCGTGCAGGACCCAGTGGCCCAGCTCGTGCGCGATCGTGAACCGCCGCCGCGGCGGCCACTGCACGCCCTCGGAGGCGTTGCACCAGATCTCCCGCCGGTCGGCGAGGAGAAGGCCGGAGAGCACCTGGCCCTCCTCCAGCGGCGGGCACCCGGGAGCGGAGGTCAGGTCGTCGACGTCGACGACGTGCAGGCCGAAGACCGAGTCGACGATGTCCTCCACCGGGACCGGCAGGCTCTCGCCGTCCCACACGTAGTCGGGGACGGTCTCGAGGATCGCCCGGGCCCGTTGCTCGATCCACTGCATCGCGGCGGGGATGCTAGGCGTCACCCCGGCGCATCTCAACGTCCGGCTCTGACCTCGCGCTCGATCAGCCGCGCGAGCTCGGCCCAGAGGTGCAGGCGCTCGAGCGAGCCGGGGCTCGGGCTGATCTCGGCCTCGCGCAGCACGCGCTCGAACTCCCGGCGCGCAGGGGTCGCACGCCAGTGGGTCTCGGCGATCAGGTCGGCGAGGACCCAGTCGCGCTCGCGCAAGGCGAAGGCGAACAGCGCGAGCGGATCGTGGGCGCGCGTGCTCTTCATGATGGTGGAAGGGTCGCCCCGGCACACGGCGGCTGACGCCGCCTCGGGGCTCACCTGCCGGCGTCCGGCCCGCCGGTGAAGAGCTCGTCGACGAGGTCTCGCTCCTCGAGCCCGCGGCCGGCTGCCTCTGCCGCGGGCGGGGATGCGGGCGCCGAGGTGGAGAAGTCGGGGCTCGGCGTCGCCTTGCGCGCGAACGCGATCCCCTCCCCCGGCTGGTCGCGGCCGCTGCGCACGCGCCCGGCCGCGCGAAGCGTCTCGGCGCTCGTGCCGAGGATCCGCGCGAGCGCCTCCAGGACGCGGTCGGAGATCCCGTCCACCGGCAGCTCCTCCTGCTCCATCCGGTGGTAGTACCCGGCGACCTTGTCCTCCTTGTCCGGCACGCCGAGCGCCTCAGCCAGCCGCGCCACGACCTCGCGCCGCATGATGCGTGCCTTCTCGCGCAGCTCCGGCAGGAGCTCGCGCCAGCCCACGGTCGCCTCCTCGCGCCCGCCGGCGATCTCCCACTCGGCCAGGATCGACTCCGCAACCTGGGCCGCCTTCGACTCCGCGTACGCCTCCGGGTCCCATTCCCGGCCCGGCGAGCGCTCCAGGTAGTGGCGGATGAGCGCCGCGAGCTCGAGCCGGTCCAGGTCGTCGTCGAGCTGGTCGAGGAACGCGCGCGGGTCGGCCTCGCCGCCGCGCTTGTGCTCGGCCACGAACTCGCAATAGAGGCGTTCGGCGTCGTTCATGGCTCGAGCTGGTCGCGCAGGCGCCTGCGGAAGCGCGTCGCGATCTGGTGCACGTTGGCGTCGGTCATCGGCTTTCTGAGGTCGGGGAACTCCTCGTTCACCCGCTTAGCCACTTCCTGGGCGTCGTACTCAACCTGAAGGTAGAGGTCGACGACCCTCTGGTGCGCCGCGCTCAGGCTCGCCTTCGCCCGCTCGACCACGTCGCGCGCGTCGACCGCGGCCGCGAAGTCCTCCTCGATCGCCAGGCTGCGCCCGCCGGACTCCTCGTCGTCGAGGTCCTCCGGCAGCGGGAGCGCGGGGCCGCCGCCGCGGTTGCGCTTCTCGTGGAAGTCGGCGATACGGCGCTTCAGGATCGTGAACACGAAGTTGTAGGCCTCACCCGGGACCGACCCGTTGAACGTCGCACGCACCGCGTCCGCGATCGCCTGCTGGGCCAGGTCCTCGGCGTCCTCCCTGCTCGGCACCGAGGTCAGCGCGTGGCGCACGAGGTCGTCGTAGCGGCGGAAGACGAAGATGCCGAGCGCGGTGTTCGCCTGGTTGTCGCGACCCGCCCGGCGCGCGGCCACCACGTAGCGCAGGAGCTCCTCGTCGTTGAGGCGATTGAGCTCCGATTCGCTTCTCTCCCTGATCGTCACGCGCGCTCTCCAAGACCAAAGGGTCGCCCGCGCCGCGCCCCCCTGACAAGGCCCGGCTATCAGCCCGCCGAGCGCGGATTGTATGCCCCGGGTCCGCGGTCGCGGTTACGGTTTCGCGGTGCCCGACGAGCTGCTGGGAGCCCTGATCGCCTTCTGCATCGCGGTCGCGACCACGCCGGCCGGGGTCTCCGGCGCGGTTTTTCTGCTGCCGGTGCAGGTCAGCGTCCTCGGGATCCCGAGCCCGGCGGTGACCCCCACCAACCTCCTCTACAACGTGGTCGCGACGCCCGGCGCGCTCGCCCGCTTCCGCCGCGACGGGCGGCTCGGCGGCCCGCTCGTGCGCGCGGTGATGCTCGGGGCGCTGCCCGGCGTGGTCGTCGGGGCGCTGCTGCGCGTGGAGGTCCTCGACGGGCCCGAGGCCTTCCTGCTCGTGGTCGCCGCGGTGCTGGTGCCGCTGGGCCTGTTCCTCGCATCGACCGACCCGCCGCGGGAGGACGCCCGCGCGGGCGGCGCGCGCG
>PKER01000382.1 GCA_002919115.1 bacterium | reverse complement strand
CGGCTCGCCGCCGGCCTGCGCGAGGCGGCAGGCGACCGGCCGGTGAGCGTCGTGGCCCAGCCGGGCCTGCTCACGCCGTTCTTCAGCGCCCAGCCGCCGAGCGACTTCGAGGGCGCCTCGGCGTGCGACCTCGACGCCTATGGGCGCTTCGCCCGCGCCCTGCTCGAGCGCGGCGTCTATCCGCCGGCGTCGCAGTTCGAGGCGTGGTTCGTCTCGCTCGCCCACGACGAGGCGGCGATCGACCGCACCTGCGAGGCGGCGGCCGAGGCGTTCGCCCTGGCGCTGGACTGATGGCCGAGAACGGCCCGCCCGCGAGCACGACCGCCGTCGTGGCCGCCTTCAAGCGGCTGCAGGCGCTGATCGCGGAGCGCTTCGCGCCGCTCGGCATCCACCCAGGGCAGGACCGCCTGCTCGCCGAGCTCTGGGAGCGCGACGGGCTGAGTCAGTCCGAGCTGATCGAGCGGCTGGGCGTGCAGCCGCCGACGGTCACGGGCATCGTCCAGCGCCTGGAGCGCGCGGGCATCGTCCGCCGCGAGCCCGACCCCGAGAACCGGCGGATCTCGCGCGTGTACCTCACCGAGAAGGGCCGCGAGCTCGAGCGGCCGGTCTGGGAGGCGCACGCCGAGGTCGAGCGGGAGTTCTTCAAGAACCTCTCCGCGGACGAGCTGCGCGAGCTGACCGCGCTGCTCGAGCGCACGCTGGGCAAGTAGGGAACGGGCCGCGGCCGCTGGGCAGGCTGCTTTGGGCGGCGAAGTTAGGCCGCTAAATTAGGCGCCTAACAAACTACGCCGACGAAGGGAGAGATCGCATGGAGACCGACCTGAGCGGACGCAACGTGTTGGTCACGGGAGCCAGCTCCGGCATCGGCAGGGCGGTCGCGAGGGCCTTCGCCCGCGAGGGCGCCAACGTCGCGGTCACCTACCGGTCGAACGCCGAGGCCGCCGCCGGGCTCTGCGAGGAGATCCGCGAGGCGGGGGGCGACGCCCTCGCGCTCGAGTACCGGCTCGAGGAGCCGGGCTCCGGCGCGGCGGTCGCGCGCTCGGTTGCGGAGCGCTGGGGCGGGCTCGACACCCTGGTCGCGAACGCCGTGCGCTGGCCGGCCGAGTTCCCCGACGAGGGCCGGGCGGAGTCGCTTTCCATGGAGACCTGGCGGGGCGATCTGCGCGTGAACCTCGAGGGGACGATCGAGGTCGTCCTCGCGGCGCTGCCCCTGCTGAGGCGCAGCGAGGCCGGGCGCATCGTGCTCACGTCGTCGGGCGTCGCGGAGGAGGGCGTGCCCGGCCCGAGCCCGTACGGCGTGGCGAAGGCCGCGCTCGCGGGCTTCGCCCGGCAGCTCGCCTGGGACGTGGGCCGCGACGGCGTGCTCGTCAACGCGGTCGCGGCCGGCTTCACGGCGACGGAGCGCAACCTCGCGTACTTCGACGAGGCGGTGCGCGACGAGGTCGCCAGGCACACGCCCACCGGCCGCCTCTCAGCGCCCGAGGACGTCGCGGGCCTGATCGTCTATCTCGGCTCACCGGCGAACCGCAACCTGAGCGGCGAGGTCGTGCGCGAGGGCTCCTCGACCGGGCGCGGCGGCGTGCGGATGGAGTGGGTGTCGAGCCCGGCGTCCGCGGCGGCTCACTGAGCCGCGGGCGCCGCCTTACCAACCCCTAACCAAGGCATTCCAGAGGCCTTGCCGGGGCTTGGCGGGACGCTGGTGGGCGGGCCCGATCCTCGTAGGTGAGCCCGGAAAGAGCCGGGCCGACCGAAGGAGGAAGCCGTGACGAAGAAGATCTTGCTCACCGCGCTCACGCTCATCGTCCTCGGCGCCGGCGCGGCCGTCGTCCTCGCCCAGGGCCCGCGCGATGGGGCCCGGGGCGGCACGCCGCCGCCGATGTCGGCGAGCGAGCGCGCCGACGTCTCCGGGCCCTGCGACGAGCCCGAGCACGCGCGTGACCCGCGGTGCGGGGACGAGGCGCGCACCGGCGAGGGCGGCCCGGGCGGGCCGGGGCGGTTCCAGGGCTGCGACGACCGCTACGACGACGACAGCCGGGACCGCGACGACCGCTGGGACGACCGGGACGACCGGTGGGATGACCAATACGACCGCGACGACCGGTACGAGGACCGCTGGGAGGACCGGCACGACCGCGACGACCGCTGGGACGACGATCCCTGGGAGGACCGGGACGATTGGGACGACCGCTGGGACCGCGACTGACGCCCCGGCGGCCTGACGGGGCGGCCCACGGCGGGGCGGCGCTGGGCGCCGTCCCGCCTCCCGGCGCCTACGATCCATCCATGACGGTTGGCAGGCGAGTGATCCTGCTGGTCGAGGACGAGCAATCGATCTCCCGGCCGCTCGCCAGCGCGCTTCAGCGCGAGGGGTTCGACACCGTCATCGCGGCGAGCGTCGCGGAGGCCCGCGAGCGGCTCGCGGAGGCGACCCCGGACCTGGTCCTGCTGGACCTGATGCTCCCGGACGGCTCGGGGTTCGACGTGCTGCGCCACCTGCGCAGCGCTGGCGACGTGCCGGTCGTGGTCCTGACGGCGCGCGGGGAGGAGGCCGACCGCATCGTCGGCCTCGAGCTCGGAGCCGACGACTACGTCGTGAAGCCGTTCAGCGCGCGCGAGGTCGCGGCGCGGATCAGGGCGGTGCTGCGGCGCGCGGCGCGCCAGCGGAGCCACGGAAGCGACTCAGCGATCGAGATCGGGGGCCTGCGGCTGGACCCAGGCCGGCATTCGGTGGAGCTCGACGGCGAGGAGCTGGAGCTCTCGCCCAAGGAGTACGACCTCCTCCACCGCCTCATGCGCGACGCGGGCACCGTGGTCACCCGCGAGCAGCTCATCGAGGACGTCTGGGACATGAACTGGTTCGGGTCGACGAAGACGCTGGACGTCCACGTCTCGAGCCTGCGCCGCAAGCTGGGCGACGACCCCGCCCACCCGCGCTACATCCACACGATCCGGGGCGTCGGCTTCCGCTTCTCCTCGCCGGACGAAGCGCGGGAGTAGGCCCGTGAGCCTGCGCGTCACGCTGCTGCTCGCGTTCGCGTACGCGCTGCTCATCGTGCTGATCGCGCTGGAGCTGCCGCTGGCGCTCAACCTCTCGAACCGGGTCGAGGCCGAGGTGCGGGCCGAGTCGGCGACGCAGGTGGCCCTGGTCGCGACGAGTGCGGCCGGCGAGCTCGACCGCCCGGCAGAGCTGCGCGAGCTCGTCGAGGAGGCGGCTGAGGGCCTGGGCGGCCGGGTGATCGCGACCGACGCGGAGGGCATCGTCGTCGCGGACTCGGCGGGGCGCGGGCTCGAGGGCGCGGACTACTCGGGCCGGCCGGAGATCGCCCAGGCGCTGCGGGGCGAGAACGCGCAGGGGCGGCGGGAGAGCGCGTCGCTGGGCGAAGAGCTCTTGTTCACCGCGGCGCCCGTGCTGGAGCGCGGGCAGGTGGCCGGCGCCGTGCGCGCGACGCAGAGCGTCGCCGCGGTCGACCGCGAGATCCGCGAGGACATCCTCGTCCTGGTCGCGGTGGGCGTGGTGGCGCTGCTCTTCGGCGTCGGCGTCGCCTGGCTGCTCGCGGGCTTCCTCACGCGGCCGCTGCAGTCGCTCGCGGGGGCTGCGCGCCGCGTCGCGGAGGGTGACCTGGGGGCGAGGGCGCCGGTGGCGGGCTCGCGCGAGCAGCGCGACGTGGCGGAGGCGTTCAACGAGATGGCAACGCGGCTCGAGGCGGTGCTCACCGCGCAGCGCGAGTTCGTCGCGAACGCGTCGCACCAGCTGCGCACGCCCCTGACTGGCCTGCGGCTGCGGCTGGAGGCGGCCGAGGGCCTGGCCCGCGACGAGGAGCTGCACGCGGAGCTCGCCGCGGCAGGGCGGGAGGTCGACCGGCTGGCGGCGCTCCTGCGCAACCTGCTGGTGCTGGCCCGCGAGGGGGAGGAGCGCCCCGAGCCGCGCCCGGTCGAGCTGGCGGAGGAGGTGGCCGAGGCGCTCGCTCGGTGGGAGGCGGAGGCGCAGGCGGAGGGGATCGCCCTCGCGGCGCGCGACGAGGGCGTGCCGGTGGCGCTTGCCTCGGCGACGGACGTGGGCATCGCGCTCGACAACCTCCTCGAGAACGCGATCAAGTACTCGCCGCGCGGCTCAACGGTGACGGTGGAGTGGGGCGAGCGCGGCCGGTACGCCTACGTGGCAGTCGCGGACGAGGGGCCGGGGCTCGCGCCGGGCGAGGAGGCCGCCGCGACGGAGCGGTTCTTCCGCGGCAGCGCGGGCGCGGGCACGCAGGGAAGCGGGCTGGGGCTCGCGATCGTGCGGGCGCTGGCGCAGCGCTGGGGCGGCGAGCTGGTGCTCGAGAACCACGAGGGCGGCGGCCTGCGCGCGGAGGTGCGCCTGCCCGCGCGTGGGGCCGAGGCGGGCGGCGACGCGGGCTTTGCCAACTCCTTACCCGGGCGGCGCTAGCGTCGGAATCGATGAGGATCGGCGCCGCCACAGTCGCAGTTCTCGCCGTCCTCGGCCTGGCGGCCGCGGCGGGGATCGGCCTGCTGGTGAACCAGCTCACGGGCGACTCGATCGGGCTTGCGGCGAAGCCGCTCTCCGCCGGTTCGCTCGCGCCCGCGGCGGCGGACGACGACTCGGAACGCGGCCGAGGCCGCGGACGCGGTGGCGACGACGATCGCCGCGAGCATCGCGGCGAGCACCGCGACGACGATCGCGACCACGACGACGACTCGGATCGCGACCACGACCGCGACGACGACTCCGATCACGACGACGATTCGGACTCCGACGAGGAGTGGGAGCCCGACGACGACTAGGTAGCCTCAGCGGCGGCGGCCCTTGAACCGCCCCGGACGAGACGCGCGCCGTACCCGGTCAAGCGAAGACGACGCGCAGCCTCAGCCCATTAGCGACTCATCGAGGAGGTTCAAGATGGCTTGGCTCGTGATCACGATCGCCGGCGTGCTCGAAGCGGTGTGGGCGATCGCCCTCAAGGAATCGGACGGCTTCTCGAAGCTCGTCCCGTCGCTGATCTTCCTCGCCGCCGGCGGAGCCAGCATCATCCTGCTCGCCCTGGCGCTGCGCGACCTGCCCGTGGGCACCGGCTACGCGGTGTGGACCGGGATCGGCGCGGTGGGGGCGGCGCTCGCGGGCATCGTCGTGCTCGGCGAGGCCGCGACGGCGACCCGCCTGGCCGCGATCGCCCTGATCGCCACCGGGATCGTCTGGCTGGCCCTGCAGGAGGGCGCGGAGGCCTGAGCCCGGCGCCGGGACCCGGAAAACCGCGAACCCGAGCCGCCCCGCATCGCGAATCCGCGAAAACGGCTCCCCAGGAGCCTCAACTGCGAACTCGCGGGCGGCGATTTCGCGAGTTCGCGGTTACGGCTCCCCGGGAGCCTTACCGCGAATTCGTGGGGTGCGCGTTCGCGAATTCGTGAGCGCTCGCGCGCGCGGCTCGCTACCGTGCCCGGCCGTGATCGAGCCTTCGGATTCCCTGCGGGTCCTCGCGCGGCAGCTTCGCGAGGAGGACACCGTGATCTCGCCGCACGTGGTCGAGCCCGCGGTCACGCCCGGGCTCGGCGAGCTGGCGGCCGCGGGGCCCGGCGCCGCCGGGGATCCGGGCGCGTACGCGCTGATCGTCGAGTGCGTGCGCGAGGGCTACCTCCTGCACTTCGGCGAGCCGCGTGTGGTCGTCACGGACGACGCCGACCTGCGGCTCTTGGCGGGCGACTACCTCTACGCGCGGGGGATCGAGCGCCTCGGCGCGCTGGGCGACCTGGGGGCGATCCGCGAGCTCTCCGAGCTGATCTCGCTCGCGGCGCAGCTGCACGCGGCCGATCGCGACCGCGGCGACATCGACGCGCTGTGGATCGCAAGCTCGGTTGCAATCGCCGCCGGCGTCGCCGGCCTGGGCCCCGAGGACGCCCCCGAGGGCCCCGGCGCGGGCGAGCGAATCGCGGCCCTTGCGGCCTCTCGGCGCGCCGTGGAAGCGGGCGAAACGGGCGCCGCGAAGCGCCTCTTCGGGGCCGCTCGCGACCTCGCTGCGGGGGCCGGACTGGCCGAGCGTCTTCGCCTCGCTGTTGAAGCAATAGACTTGCGGGCCGTCTGAGCGTGGCTGATCCTGCCAACAACAAGAACGGCGGCGCTGCCGGCGGGAACGAGGCGCCCGAGAGGCCCAAGCCTGCGGGCTACTTCGAGGGTGAGACGATGACCCGCCGGGCTGCGTTCGCGGTCGCCGGCCAGGCCTTCGGTGGCGTCGCCGCCGCCGGCGTGCTCCTGCCGGTCGTCGGCTTCGCGGTGGCGCCCATCTTCGACCGCCCCGAGGAGCGCTGGGAGGCGGTCGGTCCCGTCGACGCCTTCAGCGACGACACCTACCGCCAGGCCGTGATCACGCTGCGCGACGGCATCGGCGAGGCGGGCAAGACCACCGTTTACATCCGCCGCGGCAACCCGAGCCGCTTCGAGGGCGAGAGCGCCGACGAGTTCATCGCGATCTCGACCCGCTGCGCGCACCTCGGCTGCCCGGTCCGCTTCGTCGAGGCCGCGGGCTCCTTCATCTGCCCGTGCCACGGCGGCGTCTACGACTTCGAGGGCAAGGTGCTCGGCGGCCCGCCGGTGCGCCCGCTCGACCGCTTCCAGACCCGCGTGCGCGACGGCCAGGTCGAGGTCGGCCCCCGCTACAGCGTCACCAACTCCCTCAAGCCCGTCCGCTCCCGCGATCCCGGCGAGTTCACGGGCGGCATCTGGGAGTACCTCTACCCGCCCCGTCCCTCGACCCCGCCCGCGCCGTAAGCCATGCCGAACCTCGTTCCCAAGGCTCTGCGCAAGCCCGGCAAGCCCGGTGAGGGCAACGGCGCGCTGTCGCCCGAGAAGCTCAAGGAGGCGCCGGTCGACCTCGTCGGCTGGGTCGACGAGCGCACCGGGGCGAGCCCGTTCCTGACCGGCCTGCTCTTCCGCAAGGTGCCGAAGGGCACCAACTGGTACTACACGCTCGGCTCGGCGACCCTGTTCGCCTTCCTCGTGCAGGCGATCACGGGCGTGTTCCTGGCGATGTTCTACGTGCCCTCGCCGGTCGAGGCGTACGGGTCGATCACCCACATCACCAACGACGTCTTCCTCGGCGAGTTCGTCCGTGGCATGCACAAGTGGGGCGCCACGACGATGATCATCCTGATCTTCCTGCACATGGCGCGCACGTTCTTCTTCGGCGCCTACAAGTACCCGCGGGAGCTCAACTGGGTGATCGGCGTCGTGCTCATCATCCTCACGCTGGTGATGGGCCTCACGGGCTACCTGCTGCCGTTCGACCAGCGCTCCTACTGGGCGACGATCGTCGCGATGAACATCACCGCGACCGGCCCGATCCTCGGCCCGTACCTCGCCGACTTCCTGCGCGCCGGCGCCGAGTTCGAGGCCACGACGCTCTCGCGCTTCTACGCGCTGCACATGATGCTCGTGCCCGGCCTGATCATCGCCCTGATCGGCGCGCACCTGTACCTCGTCGTCAAGCTCGGCACGACGGCCCCGCCCTGGGTCCGTGCCGAGTCCAAGCCCAAGAGCCTCCGCGAGGAGAAGGTCTGACCCGTGGACTCCGCAGCCAAAGAGGCATACCTTCGCGAATACGAGGTCCTGAAGAAGAAGGGGAAGCCCTTCTTCCCCTACGCGGTCTTCAAGGACTCGGTGATGTTCATGATCGTGGTCGGCGTGATCGCGTTCATGTCGCTCATGCTCGGCGCCGAGCAGGGGCCCAAGGCCGATCCGACCACGACCACCTACGTCCCGCGTCCCGAGTGGTACTTCTTCTTCCTTTTCGAGCTCCTGCGCGTGCTCAAGCCGCCGGAGCTCGTCCCGGTCGCGACGATCGGCCTGCCGACGGTCGCGATGGTGCTGCTCCTGCTGCTGCCGTTCTACGACCGCAACCCGGAGCGCCACCCGCTCCGCCGCCCGGTCGCCACGACGGCGGGCATCATGACGATCATCGCGATGGCGTTCCTGACCTACCTGGGCGCCTCGGCCGGCTCGCCGACCGAGATCGAGCTCGACGTCGCGCCGCAGTACGAGGCGGGCAAGCAGGTCGCCGCGCAGTCCGGCTGCCTGGCCTGCCACCAGTTCGGCCACAACGGCAACGACGGCCCGGGTCCGGAGCTCACTCACATCGGCAGCGAGCTGCCCGCGGCAGCGATCGAGCGCACCCTGCGCAACCCGCCGGGCATCATGCCCTCGTTCGAGAACCTGCCGCCCGAGAAGTTCAACGACCTGGTCGAGTTCCTGAGCTCGCTGCGCTGAGCGTGGCCGGCCTGCGAAGCTGCGCTCTGTGAGCGCTACGCACGCCAAGCCCTCCCGCTCCTCGGACGAGTTCGCGGGCCAGGTCCGCGGCATGTTCGACCGGATCGCGGGCGTCTACGACTTCATGAACTCGGCGATGACCGCCGGCCTGCACCACGGCTGGCGCGAGCGCGCCGCCGACCGGGCCGAGCTGCGCCCCGGCGACGCCGCCCTCGACCTGTGCTGCGGCACCGGCGACCTCGCCTTCGCGCTGCGCGAGCGCGTGGGCGCGCGCGGGCGCGTCGTCGGCGCGGACTTCTCCGAGCGCATGCTCGCCATCGCCCAGGACAAGGCGATCGAGCGCGGCTACCCCGACGTCACGTTCGAGTGGGCCGATGCGCTCGAGCTGCCCTATTCCGACGCCTCGTTCGACGCGGTCACGGTCGGCTTCGGCGCACGCAACCTGGCCGACCTGGAGCGCGGCATCGCGGAGATGGTCCGCGTCGCGAAGCCCGGCGGGCGCGTCGTGATCCTCGAGATCACGCAGCCGCGCCGTCCGCCGCTCTCCTACTTCTTCAACCTCTGGTTCGACCGGATCGTCCCGCTGCTCGGCCGCCTCGCCGGCGACCCCGACGCCTACTCGTACCTGCCCGAGTCGGTGCGCAGCTTCCCCTCGCCCGAGGGGCTCGCCGCGATCATGGACCGCGCCGGCCTCACCGGCATCCGCTACACGATCCTCGCGGGGGGGATAATCGCGATCCACTCCGGCCGCAAACCGGCCTGAAGCCGCGGAACCCCCTCCCGCCGATGGACCGCAGCGCCGTCCCGCCCCCCGTCACCCGCGTCCTCGACGCGGCGCAGGCGTGGCTGCCCGGGCTGATGGCGCGCGCCGAGGAGCGGCTCGCGGCCGTGGTGGGCGACGAGGGCCCGCTCGCCGACGACGCGCAGGCCACGCTGCGCGCCGGCGGCAAGCGCCTGCGCCCGATGCTGGTTTTGGTGTGCGCGGGCCCGCAGGCGGGGGAGGGCGCCCTGCGCGCAGCCACCGCCATCGAGCTCGTCCACATGGCGACCCTGGTGCACGACGACGTGCTCGACGCGGCGCCCCTGCGCCGCGGGCTGCCGACGGTGGTCGCGACCGCGGGCCGCGACCAGGCGACGTCGGTGGGCGATCTTCTGCTCGCGCGCGCCTTCAGCGAGCTCGCCGTGCCCGGCGCTGAGCGCCAGGTCCAGCACCTGGCGCGCGCCTCGGTCGGCCTCGCCCTGGGCGAGCTCGCGCAGCGGCGCGACGCCTTCGACACGGGCATCTCGGCCGAGCGCTACCTGGAGCGCTGCCGGCTCAAGACCGCGCGCCTGTTCGAGTGCGCGTGCCTGATCGGCCGCGCGAGCGCGGGGGCCGCGGACGACTCCGTCGAGCAGCTCGAGCGCTTCGGGCGCGAGATCGGCCTCGCCTTCCAGCTCCTCGACGACGTGCTGGATGTCGCCGGGCCCGCGGAGCGCACCGGCAAGGCGCGTGGCACCGACCTGCTCGACGGCACGGTGACCCTGCCGCTGATCATCGCCCGCGAGCGCGACCCGGAGCTCGCGGCGGTCGATCTGCGCTCGCTCACGCCCGAGAGCGCGGAGGAGGTCTGCGACCGCATCGCGGCGACGGGCGCCCTCGACGAGGTCCGCGCCGACGCGCGGGCCCGCGTCGAGGCAGCGAAGCGCGCGCTCGCCGAGGCGCCGGGGCTCGACCGAAGCCAGCGCGAGCTGCTCGCGCTCGTCGCCGACGGCGTGGTCGAGCGCTACGCGTAGGGTCCGGCGCAGAGACGAGGGCCCCCGCCCCTCAGCGAGAGCCCCCGTGTCTGGCCTTCCCCGGACTTTGCCGCGCCCTGTGAGTCGAGTCGCCCGCCGGTGTGGGCTCAGAAGTCCTCGGGGAGGATGAGGTTGTGCCGCAGCGCTTCGCCGAAGCGCTCGATCTCCTCCTCGAGGTTCGCCCGCATCAGCACGCGCAAGTCTTCGAGCAGCGCCTCCGTGCCCTTGTCGAGCGCCTCGTCAAAGCGGTCCACGACGCTCTGGTGGTAGGTCCCGGACTCCCTCCATTCGCACTCGGGGCAGCGCAGCGCGACGTGCCAGAAACCTGGCTCGGCCTGAGCCCAGTCGACCGGGTAGACGAGGTCGCGCCCGCACTCCGGGCAGATGTGGAGATCGTCGGCGCGGCGAGCGCCCTCGGCCTCGGCGGGGCGCTGCGTCCGCAGCTCGTCCTCGAGCCGCAGCCGCTTCCCCCCGTGGGCCCCGTCGCGCCGTGTTGCGTGCCGCTTCGCCATGTTCGCCCCCCTCATCGGCACCGGCCCCCAAGTCCTTTAGGGGCTGGTCCCTAGGGCGCTTTTTGGGGCCGGGCCCCGCCCGCGACGCCTGACGCCACGCCGCGGAATAGACTGCCCCGCGCGATGGTCCTGAGCGACCGAACCATCCGCGCGGAGATCGCAGCGGGGAGGATCGAGATCGACCCGTTCGAGGACTCGATGGTGCAGCCCTCGAGCGTCGACGTGCGCATCGACAACCGCTTCCGCGTCTTCCACAACGCGCGCTACCCCTACATCGACGTCCGCAAGCCGATGGAGGGCCTCACCGAGCTGGTCGAGATCGGCGACGACGAGCCCTTCATCCTGCATCCGGGCGAGTTCGTCCTGGGGCAGACGCTCGAGCGCGTCAAGCTGCCCAGCGACATCGTCGCCCGCCTCGAGGGCAAGAGCTCGCTCGGGCGCCTCGGCCTGCTGATTCACTCGACCGCGGGCTTCGTCGACGCGGGCTTCGAAGGGAACCTCACCCTCGAGCTCTCCAACGTCGCCAACCTGCCGATCACGATCTACCACGGCATGCCCATCGGGCAGATGTCCTTCATGCGCATGGACCAGCCCGTCGAGCGCCCCTACGGGTCGCGCGAGACCGGCAGCAAGTACCAGGGCCAGGCCGAGCCCACCCCGTCCCGCTTCCACCTCAACTTCAAGAGCTAGCCGGACCCGGGGACGGCGAAGGCGTACCATTCGGGTTGATGCCCAATATCGGACCACTCGAGCTGGCGATCGTCCTGATCATCGCCTTGGTCGTGTTCGGCCCCAAGCGCTTGCCGGAGCTCGGCAAGTCGCTCGGCACGGGCATGCGCGAGTTCAAGGACTCGATCACGGGCCGCCACGACGAGGAGCGCCAGCGCGAGCGGACCAAGCGCGCGCTCGAGCAGGAGTCGCCGGCCACCACCCGTGAGCCCGAGGCGGCCGAGGCCGCCGAGGGCGAGGTCGTCTCCGAACCGCGCGAGTAGCCGGCGGACCCGGCGGGAGGCGTAGGGCGGTGGCGCGCATCAAGCCCGTCAGCTTCGACGACCGGCTGACGCTGGTCGAGCACCTCGACGAGCTGCGCTCGCGGATCGTCGTCTCGGTGATCACGCTCGTGCTCGCGATCGCGCTCTGCTTCTGGCAGCGCGACCTGCTGCTCGAGATCGCGAACCGGCCGCTGCCCTCCGACTACGAGCCGTTCACGTTCAGCCCCACCGAGCCCTTCTTCGTCACCATCAAGCTCGCCTTCTACGCGGGGCTGTTGCTCTCGCTGCCGGTGATCCTCTACCAGGCCTACGCGTTCGTCCTGCCTGCGCTGACCAACCGCGAGAAGCGCGCGCTTTTGCCCTTCCTGCTCTCGGTGCCGTTCCTGTTCGTCGCCGGCGCCGTCTTCGCCTACTTTCTGATCGCGCCGACCGCGCTCCAGTTCCTCCTCGTCACCTTCCCCGGCGACGACACCTTCGAGGTCGCCGTGCGCGCGCAGGACTACTACAGCTTCGTCGTGCTGACCTGCATGTCGGTCGGCGTCCTGTTCCAGATCCCGATCGGCGTGCTCTCGGCCTGCCGCCTCGGGATCACCACCCCGCAGCGGCTCGCGCGCAACCGCCGCTACGCGATCCTGATCATCGCTGTGGTCGCCATGCTGCTTCCCGGCCAGGATCCGGTCACAATGCTGATCGCGATGGCTCCGCTGTATCTGTTGTTCGAGTTCTCGCTGCTGTTGGCCCGGGCGTTCGGGCGCCCGCTCGACGACGCGCCCGCCACGACCCCGGCGGAGGCGCAGTAACCGCCCGGCACCGGTACCCTCTCCGTCCCGTGCTCTTCGATCTCTCGAATCCCAGACGCAAGGCCGTAATCCGCGTCGCCTACGCGTTCCTCGCGGTGATCTTCGCCGTGGGCTTCATCGGCTTCGGCATCGGCGGCGAGCTGAGCGCCGGCGGCCTCTTCGACGGCGTCTTCGGCATCGGCAATCCGTCGGGCAGCACCTCCGACCAGTTCAAGGACCAGATCGAGGAGGTCGAAGAGCGGCTCGAGGCCAACCCCAACGACACCGAGGCGCTCGCCGAGCTCGCCTCGCTGCGCTACCAGTCCGGCCGGGTCCAGCTCGGCGTGGACGAGGAGAGCGGCCAGCTGCTGATCACCGAGGAAGCGAGATCGGAGTTCAACAAGGCGTTCGACGCCTGGCAGGAGTACCTCTCCAAGAACCCGGCCAAGCCCGACCCGGCGACGGCCGCAAGCATGCGCGACGCCTACCAGATGGTCGGCGACTGGCGGAACGCGGCGGAGGCTCAGGCGATCCTCGCCGAGGACAACCCGAGCTTCACCGAGTACGCCAACCTCGCCTACTACTGGTACAACGCGCTCGACCTCAAGGCCGGCGACGAGGCGCTGGAACAGGCGCGCAAGCACGCCGAGGGCAAGCGCGACAGGGACGACCTCAAGCAGTTCGCGGATCTGCGCAAGCAGGCCAAGAAGTACAAGAAGCAGCAGGGCGAGCTGCCCAAGCCGGACGACCCGCTCGAGCAGCCTGCCGCGCCGCTGGTGGGCTCGAACCCGCTCGGGTTCTGATCCGCGCCTTGCCCCCTGAAAACGGCCCTGCGAGGGTCAAATCTTTCTGCGCGGCTCGCTACCATTCGGGCGGGCCACTAGCTCAATTGGTAGAGCAGGAGACTCTTAATCTCAAGGTTGAAGGTTCGAGTCCTTCGTGGCCCACTAGCTCAAACGGCCGCGCCCTCGCGCGGCCGTCGTCTTTTCTGGGCGGCGCCGGCGCGGCGCCGCCCCGGCGCCCCTCCGTACGCTTTCCGCAGTGAGCGAGTCGAAGCGCGGCCGTAACGGGGGGCACCCCGGGGGGACCGGTGCGGTCCTCGGTGTGCGGCTGCTCCGCTACTCGGGCGTCCAGGGCACGACGCTCGTCATCTCGAACGTCATCCAGCTCGCCTCGATCGCGGTCGTCGCGAACTTCCTCGGCCCCGCGGAGCTAGGCCGCTACGCGCTGCTTTTGTTCCTCGCCGGCCTGATCACCCAGATCGAGGTGATGCTGGTCAAGCCGGGCACGATCCGGCGCACGTTCGGCGGCGGCGACGACGAGGACGATGACGACGACGAGCAGGACGAGAAGGACGTCTCGAGCTCGCCCCAGCGGAGCCTCGGCACCGGCCTCGCCTGGGCGTTCGTCCTCGGCCTGATCGGCACGGCCGTCGTCGTCTGGCAGCGCGAGCCGCTCGCGAAGCTCCTGCTGGGCAGCGCCGACGACGCGAACCTCATCTTCTGGGCGGGGCTCCTCTCCGGCTTCTGGCTCGTCTTCAAGATCGCGGACATCGTCATCTGGCTCGAGCGCCGCCCGACCGCGTTCCTGCTCGCCGACTCGTCGCGGCCGGTGCTGGTCCTGGCGGCGATGGTGGCCGTGCTCGCCACCGGCGGCGACGTCGAGAGCGCGATCATCGCGACGACGGCGGGCACGGCGCTCGCCGCGGCCTTCGCGGTGTTCCTCCTGCGCGGGAGCTTCGAGCCGTCCTTCGACCTGCGCGAGGTCGGCCAGATCATCCTGCGCGGCCGCTACCGGGCGCCGATCATCATGTCGTTCTGGGCGATCCAGAACGCCGACATCTTCCTGCTGTCGCGCTTCGTCGACGACGCCGACCTCGGCATCTACCACCTGGCGTCGAGGATCGGCATGGTCGTGGCGTTCCTGCCGCAGGGATTCCGCATGTCGCTGCGCCCGCTGCGCAAGGCGGCGATCTTCAAGGCGGTCCGCGAGGAGTACGGGCAGCGCGAGCAGCGCGGCCAGCTGCTGGGCTACTTCCTGCTGCTCTGCATCTTCGCCGTGCTCGCGATGGTGGTCGGGGGCGCGGTGCTGGTGGACGTGGCGCCCTCCTCGTACGGCCCAGCGGCGCCGCTGATCCCGTTCACCGCGGCGGCGTTCGTGATGCCGTCCTTCTACCGCGGGATCAACCAGAACGTGAACATCCCGCACAAGCGGGCGACGTTCATCACGGGCTGCGTGCTCGCGTTCCTGATCTTCGCGGGGATGATCGCCTGGCTCGCCCCCGAGATCGGTGTGTACGCGGCCCCGCTGGGGATGATCGCGGGCTTCGGCATCCCGGGCGCCTACATGTTCCTGCGCTGCCAGCTCGGCAAGCGCCCGATCGCCTTCCCCTACTCGGAGGTCCTGCGGGCGATCCTGATCGCGGTTGCGATCGGCGTGGGGGTTCTCCCCCCGGGGCGGGGGGTCC
>PKER01000384.1 GCA_002919115.1 bacterium | reverse complement strand
GGACGACGACCTGCCGCCGCTGCTCGGCCGGCTCGACGGCTGGCTGGCGCCCGTGAACGCGATCCTCCAGGCGGTGCGCCGCTACCGCCGTGAGGTGACGAGCCTCGCCAACCTGGCGGCGGCGACGAACGGGGTGCTCTTCGACCTGCGCGGCGGCGTGACGCACCACCTCCGCACGCTCTCCCCGCTCTCGCCGGAGGCGGTGGCCGCCTACCCCCGGCGGCTGCGGATCACGCGCACGAACCCGTACTTCAGACCGGGGGCGTTCCTCGACGTGCGCTCCGGGATGCGCTCGTTCGAGACCCGGCACTGCGTGGGCGGCATCGACGCCGAGCTCCTGCCGGGCGTCGCCGCGAGCCCGCTCTTCCGCGAGCGCTTGGCCGATCCCTCAAGCGATGCCGAGGCGGACACGTTCTTCGAGCGGCTCAACCGGTTCGCGTTCAACGACCAGCTCGGCACCGCCGGCATCGACGCCCCGCCGTGCAACGCCCAGGGCGCGGTGCAGTCGATCGGCGCGCCGTCCGAGGCAAGCCGGTACCTGCACGTCCGCGATCTGCCGAATCCGTAGTTTCCCGCACCTCGCGCTCAGAAACTTCGGCTCCGGACGCGGGTTTCTACCCTTGGCAGGCGGGAACCCGACCCTCAACCTGTCTTCCAGCAAGGGCGCGTGCGAGGAAGGGCGCGCGTCGGACCTCAAGGAGGAGGATTTGCTTATCAAGTCACGCAAGGTCGTGGCGCTTGGCCTCACCCTGGCCGTCGGCGTCGCGGGCGTAGCTTTCGCTACCGCCGCCGACGACAACGACGCCCAGGTGGTCGGCAAGGTCGCCCCGGCGAAGCTCGACAAGAAGAAGTTCAAGCCGGTGAACCTCACGCTCGGCGTCAAGAACAGCGACGACTGGATCACGGGCGCACCGGACCAGCCGATCCCGATGAGCGAGTTCATCGAGATCTCGAAGAACGTCAAGGTCAACCTCAACAAGGCGCCGCGGTGCAAGGCGCCCATCCCGGACGGCACGCCGACCGAGACCGCGCGGAAGAGCTGCCCGAAGAAGTCGGTGCTCGGCACGGGCAAGGCCACGGTGGTGTCGGCCGGCGGCACGGTCATCGCCACGCCGGTGGTCACGGTGTTCAACGGGCCCGGCAAGAACCAGGTCCGGCTGCACACCTACGCGCAGGCGCTCGCCTCGTCCTCGCCCGTCGTCCAGGGCAGGATCGTCAAGGCGAAGACCAAGGGCTACGGCCAGGCGCTCAGCGTTCCGAACGCTCCGGACACCGGCGCCCTGCTGATCACCCTGTTCCAGGCGAAGCTCAAGAAGGGCAGCAAGGTGGTCACGGCGCGGTGCAAGCCGAAGCAGATCAAGTTCAAGCGCACCGTCGTCTACAAGGACGAGTCCAGCGAGTCGGTGACGAAGAAGCAGAAGTGCACCGTCAAGAAGGCGAAGAAGAAGTAAGCGCGTCGCTTGCGCTTCGCTTCAGACGGAGCATGGACACGGAGAGGGGCGGCCTGCGGGCCGCCCCTTCTCGTGCTCGGCGCGGGTTTTCCGCTGACGGTGCGGCTAGGGTGCCCGCCCGATGAAGCCGGTCCTCATCGTCATGGCCGCGCTGCTCGCCGGCGGCGCCGCGATCGTCGCGTGCGGCGGCGGCGAGGACGAGGTGCGCTATCGCAACGCCGCGATCATCGAGGCGCTCGATCTGCAGAAGAGCGAGCGCGGATACGCGATCGGCGGCGATCCGTTCTGCGAGGTCAAGGCGAAGCTCCTGAACGGCCCCGGCGAGGTCGCCAGGGCGCTGGACGGGAAGCGCGGCCAGCTGGTCGTCACGGACCCGAACGGCGAGGTCGGGGTGCAGGGGATCGCCCCGTTCATGCCGCAGTGCCGCCGCGAGGCGCAGCGCGGGCTGCGCAAGCTCACCCGCTGAGGCCGCCCCGCGCTCGTTTTCGGCGACGCGCGCGTCTATGCTCCGGCATCCCGTGGGTTTCTACGTGACGACACCGATCTTCTACGTGAACGCGGAGCCCCACCTCGGGCACGCGTACTCGACGATCGCCGCCGACGTGTTCGCGCGCCACATGCGCCAGCGCGGCGAAGACGTCTTCTTTTTGACCGGCACCGACGAGCACGGCGAGCCGGTCGAGCTCGCGGCGGAGCGCGAGGGCATCACGCCGCAGGAGCTCGCCGACCGCAACGCGCCCCGCTTCCAGGAGATGGCCCGCGCGGTCGGGGCGACCAACGACTTCTTCATCCGCACCTCCGACCCCCGGCACACGAGCCGGGTCGCGGAGATCATGCAGCGCGTCTACGACAACGGGCACGTGTACCGCGGCACCTACGAGGGCTGGTACTGCCCGCGCTGCGCGGACTTCAAGACCGAGCGCGAGCTCGGCCCGGGCAACACCTGCCCGATCCACGAGATCCCGCTCGAGCGCGAGCAGGAGGAAAACTGGTTCTTCCGGCTCTCGGCCTTCGAGGACTACCTGAAGCGGCTGTACGCGGAGCGGCCCGACTTCGTCGTACCGGACTTCCGGCGCAACGAGGCGGTCTCGTTCATCGAGGGCGGCCTGCAGGACGTCTCGCTCTCGCGGGCCAAGCTCAAGTGGGGCATGCCGCTGCCGTGGGACTCCAGTCAGCGCATGTACGTGTGGTTCGATGCGCTCCTCAACTACGTGACGGCGCTCTCGTTCGCGCGCGAGGGCGAGGACCTCACGGAGCGCTACTGGCCGTACGCGTTCCACGTGCTGGCCAAGGACATCCTCAAGTTCCACGCGGTGATCTGGCCGGCGCTCTGCCACGCGGCCGGGCTCGAGCCGCCGCGCGGGATGGTGATCCACGGCTACCTGCTGATGGGCGAGAAGAAGATGTCCAAGTCGCTGGGCAACGTGCTCGACCCGTTCGAGGTGATCGAGCGGTTCGGCTCGGACGCGCTGCGCTTCTACTGCATGCGCGAGGTGTCCTTCGGCCAGGACGGGTCGGTGTCGGCCGCCGGCTTCGAGGCGCGCTACGAGACCGAGCTCGCCAACGACTTCGGCAACCTCGCCAGCCGCACGCTCGCGATGCTCGCGCGCTACCGCGACGGCGTGGTGCCGGATGCCCAGCCCGACCCGGAGCTCGCCGAGGGCGAGGACGGGCTGCGCGGGCTCGCCGCCGAGGTCAGCGAGCTCATCGACCGCGCCGAGCCGAGCCAGGCGCTCGCTGCGGCCTGGGGCCGGGTGCGGCGCCTGAACCGCTACGTCGAGGAGCGCCGCCCGTGGGACCTCGCGAAGGACGAGGCGAAGGCGGCTGAGCTCGACTCCGTCCTCTACAACCTCGCCGAGGGGCTGCGCGTGGTCACGCTCGCGCTCTACCCGTACATCCCGAACGCGGCCGACAAGCTGCTCGCCGCGCTCGGGGAGCCGAGCCGCGAGCTCGCCGAGTTCGGCTCGCGCGGAGGCGGCGCCCGCACGGAGCGCACCGAGGCGCTGTTCCCCAAGCTCGAGACGGCGGCGAGCTAGGCGGCGGAGAAATACGGGCGGGGTGGGGGAGTAGCCGCTCGTCGAGCCCGACGAGGCGAGCGGCTAGCCTGGGCGGCCGTGCCGGCCGCCCTCCGCGTCACAGAGCTCCGCAAGCGCTACGGCGGCTTCGAGGCGCTGCGCGGGGTCTCGCTCGAGATCGCGCCGGGGGAGGTCGTCGGCCTGCTCGGTCCCAACGGCGCGGGCAAGAGCACGCTCGCGAAGATCGCGGCGGGGCTCGTGCGCCCGAGCGCGGGGAGCGCCGAGGTCGCCGGCCATCCGGCGGGCAGCGCCGGGGCGCGCGCCGCGGTCGGGTATCTCGCCGAGCTCTTCCGCTTCCCGGCGTGGATGGGCGCCGACGAGCTGCTGCGCCTGCACCAGCGGCTCTCGGGGTCCGACGGGGGCGAGCGCGAGCGCGCCGAGCTGCTCGAGCTCGTCGGCCTGGGGCACGCGGCGCGGGTTCGGGTCGGCGAGATGTCCAAGGGGATGCAGCAGCGGCTCGGGATCGCGCAGGCGCTGGTGGGCAGCCCGCGCCTGCTCCTGCTCGACGAGCCCACGAGCGCGCTCGACCCCGCCGGGCGGCGCGTGGTGCGCGAGCTGCTCGAGGGCATCCGCGAGCGCGGGATCGCGGTGCTGCTCAGCTCTCACCTGCTCGGGGAGGTCGAGCGGGTGTGCGACTCGGTCGCGATCCTGCTCGCGGGCGAGGTGGTGGCCCGCGGCCGTCCGGCTGAGCTCGCGCGCCCGCGCGGCGTGGAGATCGAGACGGACGCGGGCGTGCGCGTCATCGCGGGCGCCGGGCGCGAGGACGTGCCGCGGCTCGTCGAGGAGGCCGTGGCGCGCGGCGAGCGCGTGTACGCGGTGCGCCCGCTGCAGAGCACGCTCGAGGACGCCTACCTGGAGGCAGTAGGGGAGGGGCAGGAATGAGGGGCGCGTGGACGATCGTGGGCTACGCGTTCGCGGAGAGCCTGCGTCGGCGGGTCGTCGTGGTCGTGTTCGCGCTCACCCTCGCGTTCCTCGCGCTGTACGCGCTCGGGGTGCACTTCGCGTTCGCCGAGGTGGAGAGGTCGGAGTTCGTGTTCGCCGAGCTCGTGGAGGAGCGCGCGCTGGTCGGCGGGACGCTGCTCGGGCTCGCGATGTTCGCCGTGCTGTTCCTGGGCGCCGTGCTCGTCGTGTTCCTGACGAACGGAGTGGTGCGCGGCGACGCGGAGTCGGGGCTCCTGCAGCCGCTCGTCGTGCGCCCGGTGGGGCGCGGGACGCTGCTCGTCGCGCGCTATCTGGGCGCGGCAGCGGCGGGCGTCGCGTACGTGCTCGTCGTGTACATGCTCGCGGTGCTCATCACGGGCACGCTCGGCGACTGGTCGCCGGATCGCCCGCTCGGCCCGGGGCTCGCCCTGGCGCTCGCCGTCGCGGTGGTCGCGGCGCTGTCCGTGCTCGCGTCGGTGCAGCTCGCGGCGACCGCGCAGGGGATCGCGGTGTTCATGCTGTTCGGCGCCGGGCTCGTGGGCGGGCTGCTGGGCCAGATCGGGGAGGCCCTGGGATCGGGGACGCTCGAGCGGATCGCCGAGGTGGCGAGCGTGGCGCTCCCGTTCGAGGCGCTCTACCAGTACTCCCTGCACCTGCTCACTGAGAGCACCTCGGGGCTCACCGAGGTGGTGATCAGGCTCGGCCCGTTCGGCGGGGCGGAGGACCGGGGCGCCGGGTTGGTCGCCTACGCGCTCGCCTACGTGGCCGTGGTGATGGCGGTCGCGGTCGCCCTCTTTCGCCGGCGGGACCTCTAGGCCGGGATCGGCTCTCCTTGCCCCATGGACGGGAAGGCTCGATCATCGGGGCGCGGGCCGCTGCGTGATCGAGGTTCCTGGTCGTGCAGGCGAGGGAAGTCGATCGCCGACGGGGTGTGCGCCGGGCCGCGCGCCTACACTGCCGCGCGTGGTCGACACCCACGCACACATCGGCCGCTGCAAGGACGATCCCGCCGCGATCGTGGCGCGCGCCCGCCAGGCCGGCGTCGAGCGGATCCTCACCGTGGGGCTCGACGAGACCTCGAACCGCGAGGCGATCCAGCACGCGCGCGAGCTCGAGGGCGTGCGCGCGTGCGTCGGGCGGCACCCGAACTCCGCCGCCGGCTTCGACGACGAGGCGGCGGCGGACATCCTGGAGCTCGCCCGCGACGACGCCGTCGCCGCGGTGGGGGAGACCGGGCTCGACTACTTCCGCGATGGGGCGCCGCGCGACGACCAGCGCCGGGCCTTCCGGGCCCAGATCGAGATCGCGCGCGAGGTCGGCAAGCCGCTCGTGATCCACATGCGGTCCGGGCAGGGGCCCGACCGGGACGCCGTCGGGGAGACCCTGCGCATCCTCGCCGCCGAGGCGCAGGGGGTGCGGGTGGTCCTGCACTGCTTCTCGGGCACGGTGGAGCAGGCGCGCGACGCGGCCGAGCGCGGCTGGTACTGCTCGTTCGCCGGCAACTCGACCTACCCGAGCGCGGGCGATCTGCGCGAGGCGGCGCGCGTCGTGCCCGCCGAGCTCCTGCTCGTCGAGACGGACAGCCCTTACCTCTCGCCGCAGTCGCACCGGGGCAAGCCAAACGAGCCGGCGCGCGTCGTGGAGACGGCGCGGGTGATCGCCGCGGAGCGCGGCGTGTCCTACGAGGAGCTGGAGCGGACGGTCGAGGCGAATGCGGCGGCGTTGTTTCGGTGGTGAGGCTCGGCCAGAACTTCCTCGCCGACCGCAATCTGCTGGAAGCGATCGTGCGCGCGGCGCGGGTGGGACCCGGCGACGTGGTGCTCGAGGTCGGCGGAGGCGAGGGGGTCTTGACGGCGGAGCTCGCGCCGCGGGTGCGCAAGCTCTGGGTGGTGGAGCTCGACGAGGGGCTGCGCCCGCAGCTCGAGGGGCTCGCCGCCCGGCACCCGCAGATCGAGCTCGTGTGGGGCGACGCGATGCGCGTGGACTTGGCGGGGCTCGACCCGGCGCCGGGCGCGATGGTGTCCAACCTGCCGTACTCGGTGGCGACCCCGGTGCTGTTGCGCACGATCGCCGAGGTGCCCCAGCTCGAGCGCTGGCTCGTGATGGTGCAGCTCGAGATCGCCGACCGGCTGCGCGCCGCGCCGGGCTCGAAGACGTATGGTGCGCCCAGCGTGCTGGTGCAGCTCTCGTGCGCCGTGGAGCTTGAGCGCAAGGTGGACCCGGCGGTGTTCAAACCGCGCCCGCGGGTGCAGTCGGCGCTCGTGAGGATGGAGCGCGTGGCGCCGTGGCCGGGGGAGGGCGTGGCGCGGCTCGTGCGCGCCGCGTTCGCGCACCGGCGCAAGGCGCTGGCGCGCTCGGTGGCGAACGCCGGGGTGGCGTCGCGCGAGTGCGTGCAGGCGGCGCTCTCGGCGCTCGGGCTCGACCCCGGCGTGCGCGCCGAGGCGCTCGCGCCCGGGCAGTTCCTGGCGCTCGCGGGGGAGCTCGGGTTGTGATGGTCACCCGCGCGCCCGCGAAGCTGAATCTCGGGCTGTACGTGGGGGAGGCGCGCAGCGACGGGCTGCACGAGCTGCGCTCGCTGTTCTGCCCGCTGGTCCTGTCCGACCGGGTCGAGATCACGTCGGCGGAGTCGGACCAGGTGGTGTGCCCCGGCGTCGAGGGGCCGAACCTCGCCGCGGTGGCGCTCGACGCGCTGCGCGCGCGGGGCTGGGAGAGCCCGCCGCTGCGGATCGAGATCGAGAAGCGCATCCCGGTGGCGGCGGGGCTCGGCGGGGGGAGCGCGGACGCGGCCGCGGTGCTGCGGCTCGCGCGCGGGCAGGTGCGCGACCTCGAGGGGATCGCGGCGGGGATCGGCGCGGACGTGCCGTCGCAGATCCGGCCGCGGTTCTCGCTCGTGAGCGGGGCCGGGGAGCGCTTCGAGGAGCTGCCGGCGCCCGGGGAGTTCGGCGTCGTGCTGATCCCGTTCGACTTCGGGCTGGGCGCGGGCGAGGTGTACGCGGAGTTCGACCGGATCGGGCGGGCGCGCTCGGCTGAGGAGCTCGCCGGGCTGGAGCGCAGGCTGCGCGAGGCGGCGGCGGACGGGGCCTCGCCGCTCGAGTACGCGGATCTGCTGGTGAACGACCTGGAGCGCGCGGCGGTGTCGCTGCGGCCGGAGATCGCCGAGGCGCTCGCGGCGCTCGAGGAGGTGGGCGCGCGGGTGGCGATGGTCGCCGGGTCCGGGCCGACCGCCGTGGGACTGTTCGAGGACATCGTCGCCGCGGACCGGGCGGCGGGGGCGCTGCCGCCGCGCTACGCGGGCGCGATCGTGACGGCGCCGGCGCGGCTCGGGTACCCGGAGGGGGCCGAGTGACCGTCCTGCGCAAGCTGGCGAAGCACCCGCTGCTCCTGATCGTCGCCGTATTGGTGCTCGCCTACGTGCTCTTCGGCGACAAGCTGCCGGAGATCGACGTCGAGCACATCCTGCAGGAGCTCGCGCAGCGGCTCGGCAAGTGGACGTACCTGCTCGCCGGGGTGCTCGCCTTCCTCGAGACGGGGGCGTTCGTGGGGCTGGTGTTCCCGGGCGAGACCGCGGTGATCGTGGCGGGGACGATCGCCGGGCAGGGGGAGACGTCGCTCGTGCTCACGATCGCGATCGTGTGGTTCGCGGCGTGGGCGGGGGACTCGGTGAGCTTCTGGATCGGGCGCAGGCTCGGGCGCGGGTTCGTGCTGAAGCACGGGCCGCGGGTGCGGATCACGCACGAGCGGTTCGCGCAGGTCGAGGAGTACTTCCAGCGTCACGGGGGGAAGACGATCCTGGTCGGGCGGTTCATCGGGCTGGTGCGCGCGCTGGCGCCGTTCATCGCGGGCAGCTCGGGGATGCGCTACTGGGCGTTTCTGCCCTACAGCGTGCTCGGCACGGGACTGTGGGCCGGGGTGTTCTCGGTGCTCGGGTACGTGCTCGCCGGGAGCCTGGAGCGCGCCGGGGAGGTCGCCGGGCGCGGGACGTTTCTGTTCGGCACCGTCGTGGTCACGATCGTGGGCGTCGTGGTCGCGGTGCGCTTCTTGCGCGAGGAGCGCAACCGGGAGCGCGCCGTGCGCTGGATGGAGGAACACGCGGCGACGCGGCCGCTGGTCGCGTTCGGGCGCCGGGTGCAGCCGCAGGCGCGCTTCGTGTGGAACCGGCTCACGCCCGGCGGGCTCGGGCTCGAGTTCACGTCGGCGATGGCGGTGCTCGCCGTCGCCGTGTTCGTCGTGGTCGGGTACGGGACGATCGTCGACGGTGATCCGGGGCCGACGCCGGGGGACCGGACGGCGCAGGAGATCGCGCTCGACCTGCGCGCCGGGTGGCTCACCGAGGCGAGCAAGGTGGTGACTTTCTTGGGCTCGGCACCGGTGACGATCCTCGTGACGCTCGCCGCGGCGGTGGTGTTCGCGCTCACGCGCCGGTGGGCGGAGCTCGTCGTCACGGTGGTCGCGGTGCTGCTCTCGTTCGTCTTCGTGTGGGAGCTCAAGGAGCTGCTCGAGCGGCCGCGGCCGGGGGGCGCGCTGGTCGCGGCGGACGGGTACTCGTTCCCGAGCGGGCACGCCACGCACTCCGTGATCTACCCGTGGCTTGCGCTCACGTTCGTGCTGCGCGTGCGCCAGGGGCTCGCGTACGCGACGGCGATCGTGGTGGGCGGGGCGCTACTCGCCGGGGCGATCGGGCTCAGCCGGGTCTATCTCGGCGTGCACTACCTGAGCGACGTGAACGCGGGGTGGTCGCTCGGGGTCGCCTGGTTCGCGCTCTGCGCGGGCGTCGCGCTGGTCGTCGCGCACTTCCGAAACAATCTGGAGCGGACGTGATCGCGCAGGTGGGCACGGAGTGGTTTCTGTTCGGCGGAGCCGGGCTGCTCAGCCTGCTCGCGTTCAGCGCGCTCATCCTCGCGCCGGCGCTGGGCTCGTTCTCGCGCGGGTGGGAGAAGGCCGCCGTGACGCTGCTCTCGCTCGTCGTGCTGGTCGTGCTCGCTGCGCTCGGTGTCGCCCTGGGCGTGCTGATCGTCTACTTCTGGGACGACATCACCGCGTTCTTCTCCTGACCCGGGCGCTCGGGCGGGTGGTGCGCGTGTTCCCGTCCGCGCGTCACGGCCGGGGCGCTGCCAGAATCAGACCGTGGAATCCAGCGCCGCGAGCGAGGAGAAAGGGATGACGGGGGCGGCTGATCCGGCCAAGATGGAGGCGCTCTCCGAGGCGATCGAGTCGGGCGCCGGGCTGCCCGCGGTCGCCCGTGCCGCGGCGCAGGTGCTCGGCGCGAGCATCGCCGTGATCGACCGGTCGACCGCGGTGCTCGCCGTGGCGGCGGCGTCGTCGGACGAGGAGAGCAAGCTGCTCTCCGGCGGGCGCGGGGTGCAGTCCGTGGAGCTGCGGGTCGCCGATTCCGTCGTCGGCGAGCTGCGCTACCGGTCGCGCGGGGGAGGTGGCGCGCCGCTGCCCCTGGCGCGGATGGTGGCCGCGCTGCTCGCGCTCGAGGTGGAGCGCTCGCGCGCGCCGGAGTGGGCGAGCGAGGAGGCGGCGGGGGCGTTCGTGCACGCGCTGCTCGAGCGCCAGGTGACCGACCGGGGCGACATCCTCGCGCGGGCCGCCGAGGTGGGGGCGTCGCTCGAGAACGGCGGGGGCGTGATCTACGCGCGGGCGCATCCCCACATGGCGCAGGAGGGGGACTGGCGCTCGCGGGTGATGACGGTGGCGCTCCGCGTGCTGCGCACCCAGGCGCACGGGACGGTGGCGACGATGGAGGACCGCGACGTCGCCGAGATCAAGGCGGTGGTGCCGGCGTCCGAGGCGAGCGTGCTCCAGCGCGCGGCGCAGGCGCTGCACCGCGAGCTCGCCGAGGCGCTGCCGGGATTCAGCGTGACCGTCGCGTACAGCAGGTGGGCGTCGGACCCGACCGACCTCTACCGGGCGGGGAAGGAGGCGCTGCTCGCGGCGAACGTCGCGGAGGCGGAGGGGCACGAGCTGCTCGCGTTCGAGGACACGGGCTCCTACCGGCTGCTCCTGCCCGCGATGAGCGAGGACCCGGCGGAGCTCGAGCGCTTCTACGAGGAGACGGTGGCGCCGCTCGCCAAGTACGACGAGCAGTACGACACCGAGCTCGTAGCGACGATCGAGGCGTACCTGGAGAACGACGGGAACGTGACGCCGACCGCGGAGCAGATGTTCACGCACCGGCACACGATCCGCTACCGGCTCGAGCGCGTCAAAGAGCTCTGCGGGCACGACATCTCGTCCACGGAGGGGCGCGAGAAGCTGGGGCTTGGGCTCAAGTCGATGCGCGTCCTGGGGATCCCGGCGCCGCGCGGCCCCGCGACCGAGCCCGGCACCGAGGGCGGCAAGGTGCCGAAGCCGAAGGGCGCGGACGAGTAGCTGCCGCGGGATCGCCCGAACCGGGTGAGCGGAACGCGCGCTGTCAGTGGGTGCTTCGCCGGTTGCGCGCGTGAGCCCGCTTCATCAAGCCAACTCCGGGGGAGGGAATCGAACCCAAAATCGCCTTGAGGACCAAAACCTCACGTGCTGCCACTACACCACCCCGGATCGGGGCTGAGTGTACGGCGAATTTCCGTCCGGTTCACATGCGAACATACGTTCGTGAAACGAGGCCCGAGGTTCACTCGCGAGGAGCTCGAGGCCGCGATCGCCGCCTCGCTCTCCTGGTCTGAGACGTTGCGCCGGCTCGGCTACCGCAGCGCGGGCGGGAACGCCGCGACCGTCAAGCGGTACGCGCGGCGCTGTGGGATCGACACGGGCCACTTCCGGCGGTCGGGCCGCGGGCCCGCGAACCGGGGCAAGACGATCCCGCTCGCCCGCATCCTCGTGCGCGACTCGACCTACAGCCGCAGGCACCTCAAGGAGCGGCTCTTCCGCGAGGGCCTCAAGGAGCGCCGCTGCGAGGAGTGCGGCCAGGGCGAGCTCTGGCGGGGCAAGCGGATGGCGCTGATCATCGACCACATCAACGGGGTGCCAAACGACAACCGCCTCGAGAACCTGCGGATCCTGTGCCCCAACTGCGCGGCGACGCTCGACACGCACTGCGGGCGCAAGAACCGCAGGCCCCCGCGGGTCTGCGAGGCCTGCGGCGCCGAGTTCCGGCCGCGGCGCGCCGAGCAGCGCTTCTGCTCGCGTGCCTGCGGCGAGCGCCACGCGCGCGCCGTGAGCGTGGCGTCGCGGAAGGCGGAGCGCCCGCCGTACGACCGGCTGCGCCGCGAGGTGGAGGCGGCCGGCTACAGCGCGGTCGGCCGCCGGTACGGCGTCTCCGACAACGCGGTCCGCAAGTGGCTCCGGCATTACGAACGCGAGCGCGTTCTACGATTGCCCCCGTGACCGCCTCCGCTCAAGGGCCCACGGTCCTGGTCATGGCCGCGGGCGAAGGAACGCGCATGCGCTCGGCGCTGCCCAAGGTCCTGCACCCGGTCTGCGGCAGGCCGATGATCGCCTGGCCCGTGCTCGCCGCGCGCGAGGCCGGCGCTGGGCGCGTCGTCGTCATCGTCTCGCCCGAGCGCGACCTGAGCCCGGGCCTCCCCGAGGGCACCGAGACCGTCGTCCAGCCCACCTCCGACGGCACCGGCGGCGCGGTGCGCGCCGCGCTCGACGTGATCCGCGAGTCGGCCGAGGTCGTCGTGCTCTCCGGTGACCACCCGCTCGTCACGCCCGAGCTCATCTCCGGCCTCGTCGACTCCCATCGCGCCGCGGGCGCCCACGCGACCGTGATGACCGTCGAGCTCGACGAGCCCGGCAGCTACGGGCGCGTGGTGCGCGACGCGAGCGGCGCCGTGGAGCGCATCGTCGAGACCAAGGACCCCGAGCGCGTCCCCGCCGAGATCCTCGCCATCCGCGAGATCAACACCGGGACCTACTGCTTCGACGGGCCCGCGCTCGCCGACGCCCTCCCGCGCCTCGCCAAGGACGAGGCCACGGGCGAGTACTTCCTGCCCGAGGTGCTGCCCATCCTCCGCAGCGAGGGCAGGCGCATCGCGGCGCACGTCGCCCCGGACCCGTCCATCAACCTGGGCGTGAACACGCGCGCCGACCTCGCCCTCGTCACCGCCGAGGCGCGCCGCCGCATCCTCGAGCGCCACATGCTCGCCGGCGTCACCGTCGTCGACCCGCAGAGCACCTGGATCGACGCCGACGTCGAGATCGAGCCCGACGTGACGATCGAGCCGGGCACGTACCTGCGCGGCGCCACCCGCATCGCCACCGGCGCGGTCGTCGGCCCGCACACCACCGCGACCGACTCGCGCATCGGCGCGAACGCCGCCGTCGTGCGCTCCCACCTCGTCGAGGCCGAGGTGGGGGAGGGATGCAACGTCGGCCCGTTCGCCTACCTGCGCCCGGGCGCCAAGCTCGCCGCCGGCGCCAAGGCCGGCACCTTCGTCGAGATCAAGAACTCGGTGATCGAGGCCGGCGCCAAGGTCCCGCACCTCTCCTACGTGGGCGACGCCGAGGTCGGCGAGGGGGCCAACCTCGGCGCGGGCACGATCACCGCGAACTACGACGGCTTTCGCAAGCACCGCACGAAGATCGGGGAACGTGCGCGAATCGGCGTGCACACCTCGCTCGTCGCGCCCGTCGCCGTCGGCCCAGAGGCTTACACTGGCGCCGGTGCCGTTATCCGCAAGGACGTCGGGGCGGGCGAGCTTGCGGTCAGCGACGCCAAGCAGCGGAACATCGAGGGCTACGCCGATCGGAAGAAAGCGAGAGAGGACTCGTGAGCACCGTCGAGGAGAAGCCGACCTACGCAAGCTCGATCCCGCACGACTACACGAAGCGCCTCATGCTCTTCGGTGGTCGCGCCTCGATGGAGCTCGCGGCCCGTATCGCCAACAAGCTCGACGTCGACCTGGGGCGCGTCGACCTGCGCACCTTCGCCGACGGCGAGGTCTACTGCCGCTACGAGGAGTCGATCCGCGGCGCCGACGTCTTCCTCGTGCAGTCCACCGCCGCGAACCCGGCGGAGAGCATGTCGCCGAACGACGCGCTCATGGAGCTGCTGACGATGATCGACGCCGCGCAGGGCGCCTCCGCGCACCGGATCATCGCGGTGATGCCCTGGTTCGGCTACGCGCGCCAGGACAAGAAGTCCCAGCCGCGTGAGCCGATCACGGCGCGCGTCGTCGCCAAGGCGCTTGAGGCCGTGGGCGTAGACCGGGTGCTCACCATGGACCTGCACTCCGGCCAGATTCAGGGCTTCTTCGGCGTCCCGGTCGACCACATGACGGCGACCCCGATGCTCACCCAGTACTTCCTCGACCAGGACTTCGGCGACGAGGAGCTCGTGATCGTCTCGCCCGACGCGGGCCGCGTGAAGCACGCGCGCAACTTCGCCCGCAAGCTCGGGGTGCACTGGGCCGTGATGGAGAAGGAGCGCCCCGCCCAGCAGGTCGCCGAGATCGGCTACGTCGTGGGCGACGTGAAGGGCAAGACCGCGGTGCTCGTCGACGACATGATCGACACCGCGGGCACGCTCTGCGCGGCCGCCCGCACGGTGCTCGACGAGGGCGCCTCGCGCGTCATCGCCGCCGCCACCCACGGCGTGTTCTCCGGGCCCGCGTACGAGCGCCTGAAGTACGAGAACTCGGGCATCGAGCGCATCGTCGTCACCGACACGATCCCGCTGCGCCCGGGCGCCCCGGACAACATCACGGTGCTCTCCGCGGCCCAGACGCTCGCCGACTCGATCCGCCGGATCTTCGCCGACGACTCGGTCTCCGAGATCTTCGCGGGCGAGAACCAGCTCTTCTGAGGCCGGCCCGCAGCGGGCCCTAACCGGGCTCGGACACCCGCCAATCCCCCTGCTCGTCGAGCTCGAGCTGGATCGTGCGCGCCTCCGCGCCCTTCGTCTCGGGCAGGCGCAGGTTCGCCTCCACGCGCGCCCGGTTCCCGCTCACGCTGACCTGCCGGATACGCAGCTCCCCGCCGAGCAGGCTCGAGCCGAAGCGCTCGAGGATCTCCTCGCAGCCGCCCAGGTCCTTGCCGCGCGTGAGGCGCGCCGCGTTCACGCGCACGAGCTCGCGCGCCCGCTCGGTGAGCAGCCCGCAGTAGGTCTCGAAGTCGCCCGCGGATGCCGCCGCGTACAGCCGCTCGACCGTCGCCCGCACCTCCTCCTCGGGGGTGGGCGGGTCGGAGAACGGACCCACGTCGAGGATCGCGAGCACGCCGACGACGAGCGCCGCGACCAAGAGCAGCGCCGCGATCCTGCGCCTCGTCGCCTCGCTGAGCTGCACGGCCCGCAAGCTACCGCGCAACCGGCGGGCGCATTACGGTTCTCCGCGTGAACCGGCGGTTCCTCCGCGTCGGGCACAAGGGCGCCGACGCGCTCGTGCCCGGCAACACGATCGCGAGCTTCGAGCGCGCCGTCGAGCTGGGCGTCGACGTGATCGAG
>PKER01000268.1 GCA_002919115.1 bacterium | reverse complement strand
GCGACGACCACGCCCCGGCCGAGCAGCCGGGGGCCGGGGGCGGTCACGACCCGGGCAGCCCGGCGGGCGGCACGGAGGGCGGCGCGATGTCGAGGTCGAGGCCCAGCTCCTCGGCCCGCAGGCGGTACTCGTTGATCTCGCCGGCCTGGTTGCGCCGCATGCGGGCGGCGAGCTCCCGCACGTCCTCGTCGTCGGCCAGG
Source organism: bacterium (assembly GCA_002919115.1). Taxonomy (GTDB): domain Bacteria; phylum Actinomycetota; class Thermoleophilia; order Solirubrobacterales; family 70-9; genus RSA11. Next base: position 15,863 of record PKER01000268.1, on the reverse strand, counting down.
GTGGCCGCGCCCTCCGCCATGTGCAGGCCGCCGCGGTGGTGCTCGGCCATCAGCTCGAGGAACAGGGCGTCGAGCTCGGGCCCCCGGGCCTCCTCGACGGCCGCGAGCTGCTCGTCGCTGAGCAGGCCCGGCATGTCCTCGACCGGGACCGGCATGTCCATCCACGCCATGGCCTGGTCGGACCGCTCGTCGCGGCTGTAGCCCCAGTCGGCGAGCTTCTGGGTCATGAGCCCGATCTCGAAGGACTGGGTGGCGACGACCTCGCGGGCCATGCTCCGCACGATCGGGTCCTCGCCGTAGGCCACGGTGAGCGTGGCCACGCCGAGGGCCTGGTCGTGGTGGGTGAGCATGTCCTGCAGGAAGCCGACGTCGGCCGAGTCGGGCCCCGGCGGCCGGTCGCGGCTGACGAAGATCCCCACCGCGAAGCCGAGGAAGGCGAGGGCCAGGCCGAGGACCGCCACCTTCGGCCACGAGAGCCCGGACGGGGCGGGCGCCACGTCCTCGTCGTCGGCACCGGCGGCGGTGTCGTCCCCGCCGGCGGCCGCGCCGGCGCCGCCCGCACCGGCGTCGTCGCCGGCCCGGGGCACCGCGCCGCGGTCCTCGTCGTCGGCTGCACCGGCGTCGGTGCCGTCCTCGGCGCCGGCGGCCAGGTCGGTGTCGGCTCGGTCCATGGGAGGCCATCATCGCAGCCGGGGGTGACGGTCCCACACCCGGGTGCCGCCCGCCCGCCGGGCGCTCAGCCGGCGCCGGTGCGCTCGAGGCGCCAGCCCGCGGGGTCCATGTAGAGGCGGTGGCGGGGCCCGGGGGCGTCGAGGTCGCCCTCCTCGTAGGCGGCGTCCGGGGCCCACAGCGCGACGAGGACCCCGTCGCCGGCGGCGGCGATCCGGGTCGTGTAGCGCTCGACCCCGCCGGCCGCGACCTCGGCGAGCGCGGTGGCCACGTCGGGCGCGCCCGCGATGCGGTGCAGCGACATCCAGGTGGGGGGCAGCAGCTCGATCTCCCCGTCCCGGTGCCGGTCGAGCGCGTCGGCGGGCGTCGTCCACACGTGGTCGCCGATCTCGCCGCCGTCGACGACCACGTCGGCGGCGCCGTCCGGCAGCGCGGCGAGGAAGAACCAGGTGGCGTAGCGGCGCGGCGCCTCCCGGGGCGGGGTCCAGTGGGCGAAGGCGACGAGGCGGTCGGGGTCGAGCACGAGGCCGGTCTCCTCCCGCGCCTCGCGCACGGCGGCCCGCCGGGCGCCCTCCAGCCCCGTGCCGTCGCCGTCCTCGACCCGGCCGCCCGGGAACACCCAGGCGCCCCCGAAGGCCTGGCCGCGGGTCTTGCGCAGCATGAGGCACTCGACGCCGTGCTCGGCGTCGCGCACGAGCACGACCGTGGCGGCGTCGTGGACCGGGGCCTCGCCGCGGTCGCCGCCGGACAGGAAGTCGACCACCCGGGCAGGATGCCCCTCCGGGCCCGCCCCTGTCAGGTCCCCTCGCGGCGCGAGCGATCGCGGCGCCCGGCACCCGCCGCCGGCGTCCGGCCCCGCTGCGTGGCCGGATGGCCACGCGGCCCCCGGCGCGATGTGGGACAGTGGTGGCGTGCCCGGCAGGGCACGAGACCCCGGAAGGAGGCGGCCGCCGTGCTGATCGAGCACATCCTCCACCGCAAGGGGCGGGACGTCGTGACGATCGGGGCCGACGCGCCGGTGGCCGACGCCGTCGCCCGGCTGCGCGACCACAACGTCGGGGCGCTCGTGGTCACCGACGACGGCGACCGGGTCGTGGGGATCATCTCCGAGCGCGACGTCGTCCGGTCGCTGGCCGGCGACGACCCGGCGGCGGTGCTGGGGGCCGCGGTGCGCGACCTCATGTCGACCGACCTCACCACCTGCGGTCCGTCGGCGACCGTCGCCGAGCTCATGCGGCTGATGACCGAGCGCCGCATCCGCCACATCCCGGTCATGGACGGCGACCGGCTGGCCGGCATCATCAGCATCGGCGACGTCGTGAAGTCGCGCATCGACGAGCTGCAGGCCGAGGCCGAGGCGCTCCACGAGTACCTGACCTCCGGTCGCTGAGCCCGCGCCGCGCGCCGCACGCGCGGTCCGCGGTCGACCCCGGGCGCCGTGCAACCCGGCGATGCAGACGCACGCCCCGCCTGCTAGGAAGCACTCGGGCGGGCCCGGCGCGGGCCCGCGGGGCCGACGGCCGTCGCCACCGCACACCGGGGTGCGAGGAGGCGAGCCGATGGCCAACATGACCGGGCTGGGACGGATGTCTGCTGGGAGGACACCGGGCCATGACGAGGGCACCGCGATGAGCTCGACCACGCGCTACCCCTTCAGCGCCGTCGTCGGCCAGGACGACGCGCGCCTGGCGCTCCTGCTGGCCGCCGTCGACCCGGGCATCGGCGGCGTGCTGCTCCGCGGCGACACCGGCTCGGCCAAGTCGACGATGGCCCGGGCCCTCGCCGGACTGCTCCCCGGCGGCGCGCCGTTCGTCGAGCTGACGCCGGGCGCGACCGAGGAGGAGGTCCGGGGGACGCTCGACGTCGACGCCGACGGGGCCGACGACCCGCCCTTCCGGCCCGGGCTGCTCGCCGCCGCCCACAACGGCGTGCTGTTCCTCGACGACGTCAACCTGCTGCCGGACCACCTGGTGCGGGTGGTGCTCGACGTCGCCGCCAGCGGCGTCAACCGGGTCGAGCGCCGCGGCCGGTCGCACACCCACCCCGCCCGCTTCGTGCTCGTCGGGGCCATGGACCCCGCCGACGGCGAGCTCCCCAGCCGGCTCCTCGACCGCTTCGGCCTGCAGGTCGAGGTGCGGCCCCCGTCCGACCCCGCCGTGCGGGCCGAGATCGTGCGCCGCCGCCTCACCCACGACGCCGGGGGCGACGTCGAGGGCCCCGAGCGCGACATCGTGCTCCGGGCCCGGCTGGCGGCGTCGATGCCGGCCGACCTCCCCGACACCGTCGTGGACTTCGCCTGTCGCCTGGCCGTCGGCGTCGGGGCCGACGGGCTGCGGGCCGACCTCGTGCTGTGCCGGGCCGCGGCCGCCCACGCCGGCCGGCTGCTTGCGCCGGGCCCGCTTGCGCGGCTTGATCATCTTGAGCTTGAGCGGACGGTCCTCCTCGTCGCCGGACGGATCGCGCTCGACCAGCACCGTGGTGCCAGGCTCGAGCTCGCCGGCGCGCAGGACCTCGTCGGCGAGCGGGTCCTCGATGTAGCGCTGGATCGCCCGGCGCAGCGGGCGCGCGCCCATCGACGGGTCCCAGCCCTTCTCGGCGATCAGGTCCTTCGCCTCCTCGGTGAGCTCGAGCTGCAGCTCGTGCTCGGCCACCTGCGCCTTCACGCGGGCGATCAAGAGATCGATGATCTGCTTGACCTGGTCGCGCGAGAGCTTGTGGAAGACGATGACCTCGTCGATCCGGTTGAGGAACTCCGGGCGGAACACCTTCTTGAGCTCGCCCATGATCCGGCCCTTCATCTCCTCGTAGGAGGTGCCGGTCTCGTCCTCGGTCGCGGCGAAGCCGAACGAGACGTTCCGCGCGATGTCCTTGGCCCCGATGTTCGAGGTCATGATCACGATCGTGTTGCGGAAGTCGACCGTGCGGCCCTGCGCGTCCGTGAGGCGCCCGTCCTCGAGGATCTGCAGGAGGATGTTGAAGACGTCCGGGTGCGCCTTCTCGATCTCGTCCAGAAGCAGCACCGAGTACGGCTTGCGGCGCACGGCCTCGGTCAGCTGGCCGCCCTCGTCGTAGCCGACGTACCCGGGCGGCGAGCCCACGAGCCGCGAGACCGCGTGCTTCTCCATGTACTCGGACATGTCGATGCGGATCATCGAGTCCTCGTCGCCGAAGAGGAACTCGGCGAGCGTGCGGGCCAGCTCGGTCTTGCCCACGCCCGACGGGCCCAGGAAGATGAACGAGCCGGACGGCCGCTTCGGGTCCTTGATGCCCGCGCGCGAGCGCCGGATCGCCTTCGAGACGGCCTCGATCGCCACGTCCTGGCCGATGACGCGCTTGTGCAGCTCCTCCTCCATGCGCAGGAGCTTCTTGGTCTCGGCCTCGGTGAGCTTGAACACCGGGATGCCCGTCCACATCGAGACGATGTCGGCGATCTCCTCCTCGCCGACCTCCGGGCGCTCGCCGGACTCGCCGGAGGCCCACTCGTCCTGGAGCTCGCGCTTGCGGTTGGTGAGCTTGCGCTCCTCGTCCCGCAGGCGCGCTGCCTTCTCGAACTCCTGGGCCTCGATCGCGGCCTCCTTGGCGCGCCGCGTCTCCTCGATCTTCTCCTCGAGCTCGCGGAACTGCGGCGGCGAGCTCATCGACTTGATGCGCAGCCGCGAGGCCGCCTCGTCGATGAGGTCGATCGCCTTGTCCGGCAGGAAGCGGTCGGAGATGTAGCGGTCGGCGAGCTCGGCCGCGGCACGCAGAGCCTCGTCGGTGATCTTCACCTTGTGGTGCTCCTCGTACCGCTCGCGCAGGCCCTCGAGGATCTGCACCGAGTCGGCGACGGACGGCTCATCGACCCTGATCTGCTGGAAGCGGCGCTCCAGCGCCGAGTCGCGCTCGAGGTACTTGCGGTACTCGTCGAGCGTGGTCGCCCCGATCGTCTGCAGCTCGCCGCGCGCGAGCGCCGGCTTGAGGATCGAGGCCGCGTCGATCGCGCCCTCGGCCGCGCCCGCGCCGACCAGGTTGTGCAGCTCGTCGATGAAGAGGACGATGTCGCCCCGCTGGGTGATCTCCTTCATCACCTTCTTGAGGCGCTCCTCGAACTCGCCGCGGTACTTCGAGCCCGCGACCAGCGCCGCGAGGTCCAGCGTGTAGATCTGCTTGCCGCGCAGGAGCTCCGGCACATCGCCCTGGTGGATGCGCGAGGCGAGCCCCTCGACGATCGCAGTCTTGCCGACGCCCGGCTCGCCCAGCAGCACCGGGTTGTTCTTCTGCCGGCGCGAGAGGATCTGCATGATCCGCTCGATCTCCGTCTCGCGGCCGATGACCGGGTCGAGCTTGCCGTCGGCGGCGAGCTTGGTCAGGTTGCGGCCGAACTGGTCGAGCAGCTTCGAGGACTTCTTGCCCTCGCTGGAGCCCGAGCCGGACTGGCCCTGACGGCGGCCGCCGGGGCCGGAGAGCATGCGGATGACCTCGTTGCGGATCTTCTCCGAGTCGGCGTCGAAGTCCAGCAGGATGCGGGCGGCGACGCCCTCGTTCTCGCGCACGAGCCCGAGCAGGATGTGCTCGGTGCCGATGTAGTTGTGGCCGAGCGACAGCGCCTCGCGCAGCGCCAGCTCGAGCACCTTCTTGGCGCGCGGCGTGAACGGGATCTGGCCGGACGTCACCTCTTCGCCCGAGCCGACGATGCGAACGACCTGGGCGCGGACGCGCTCAACCGTGATGTCGAGCGATTCGAGGACGCGAGCCGCCAGGCCCTCCTCCTCGCGAAGCAGGCCGAGCAGGATGTGCTCGGTGCCGATGTAATTGTGCTTGAGGGTTCGGGCCTCCTCTTGGGCGAGGACGACCACCTGTCTGGCTCGTTCTGTGAATCTCTCGAACACTGGGGTCCTGCCTTTGCTTGGGTGAGCTCGTCCGTCCGACTTGGCTCTGCTACCGCGTTACCTCTCCGGTTCAGTATGGCCTACCCGTGGGTCGTAGCCCCGGCGATCGTCTGAAGGAACGCACGATCGCCGGAAGCTCCATCCACGTTCTCGGCGCTCGGTGCCGCGGATAAGAACCTCCGGTCTGTTCGAACTACGGCGAAGTTCGAGTATATCGGCGGGTACCGGTCGGCTTTCCGGCTCTGCGAGGCTGAAAACAAGGTCCCTGCAAAGTGCGGGAATTCCCGTCCGCCGGGCGGGGTTCCCGCAACGATTCGTGCGTCGCCCGCCCCGCGTCGGCGCCCCGCCGGCGGACTCAGCGCACGAACAGGAACGCCCGCCCGGTTGCGGAAGTTCTCGAGGCCCCGGAACGGGCCGATGAGCGGCGCCGTGCGCTTGGGCCGCGGCGGTGTCGCCGCGCGCCGGGCGCTCCGCTCGTACGTCCCCGGGTCGATCTCCAGCGCGGCGCGGCCTCAGTCGCGCATCGCCGGGAAGAGCACGACCTCGCGCAGGCTGTGCGTCCCGGTCAGCAGCATCACGAGGCGGTCGATGCCGAGCCCCACCCCGCCCGTGGGCGGCATGCCGGCCTCGAGCGCCTGGATGTAGTTGAGGTCCATCGGCTGGGCCTCGTCATCGCCGCGGGCGATCTCCTCCGCCTGCTGCTCGAAGCGGCGGCGCTGCTCGTCGGGGTCGTTGAGCTCGGAGAACGCGTTGGCGATCTCGAAGCCGCCCACGTAGGCCTCCCAGCGCTCGACCAGCCCCTCCTCGGTGCGGTGGCGCTTCGCGAACGGCGACATCTCGACGGGGTAGTCCATGACGAAGGTCGGCTCGATCAGCTTGGGCTCGACCGCCTTGGAGAGCAGCCCGTCGACGAGCTTGCCCCAGCCCTCCTGGGGATCCGGCTCGACCCCCATCGCCTCCGCGAGCTGCTCGCGGGTGGGGTGCTCCATGATGTCGATGCCGGTCTCCTCGCGGATCGCGTCGCGCAGGGTAACCCGGCGCCAAGGCGGGGCGAGGTCGATCTTGTGCCCGTCGCGCTCGACGACGGTCGTGCCCAGCACCTGCTGGGCCACATGCGCGACGAGCTCCTCGAGGCGCTTCGCCGCGTCCTCGTAGTCGGCGTACGCCTCGTACCACTCGAGCATCGTGAACTCGGGATTGTGCTTGAACGAGATGCCCTCGTTGCGGAAGTCCTTGCCCAGCTCGTACACGCGCTCGAGCCCGCCGACGATGCAGCGCTTCAGGTAGAGCTCGGTCGCGATCCGCAGGTAGAAGTCGCGGTCGAGAGCGTTGTGGTGCGTGATGAACGGCCGGGCGAGCGCGCCGCCGTAGATCGGCTGGAGCACGGGCGTCTCCACCTCGATGAAGCCGCGGTCGTCCAGCCAGCGGCGGATCGCGGAGATCGCCTTGGCGCGCGCGATGAAGCGCTCGCGCACCTCCTCGTTCGCGATCAGGTCGAGCTCGCGGTGCCGGTAGCGGACCTCGACGTCCTCGAGGCCGTGAAACTTGTCGGGCGGTGGGCGCAGGCTCTTGGCGAGCAGGACCCAGTCGGTGATCCGCAGGGAGAGCTCGCCGCGCCGGCTGCGGAAGACCGTGCCCTCGACGCCGATGATGTCGCCGAGGTCGAGGCCGACGAGCAGGTCGTGGCGGTCGCCGAGCTCGTTCGTGCGCGACTGGAGCTGGATCTTGCCCGAGCGGTCGACCAGGTCGATGAACGCCGAGCGCCCCATGTCGCGCCGGGCGGTGATCCGGCCGGCGACGCGGTAGGAGACGTCGATCTCCTCGCCCGCCTCCAGGCCCTCGTGCGCGGCGCGGACCTCGGCGATCTCGACGCGCCCGTCGAACTCGTGCGGGAAGGGCTCGATGCCCTGCTCGCGCAGGCGCTCGAGCTTCGCGCGACGCTCGGCGAGCACCGCCGGCTCGTCGGCGTTCCGCTCGCTGTCGTTCTCGTTCTCGGGGTTGTTGTCGGTTGCGCTGGTCACCGGGCGGCGAGCCTAGCGTGCCCGGACACGCGGCGCGGGCCGCGCGCCCGGGCGGCCGCGGCAGGGATCGAAACGATCAGGCTGCCTCGATCTTCGTGATCTTCAGCTGCTTCTTGGGGCCGCGCGGCACGTCGATCGTGACGATGTCGCCGCGCTTGTGGCCGAGGAGCGCCTTGCCGATCGGCGACTCGTTCGAGAGCTTCGCCTCGGCGGGATTGGCCTCGGTCGGACCGACGATCTGGAACTTCTTCGACTCGCCGGACTTTTGGTCCTTGACGTGCACGCGGTTGCCGACCTGGACGACCTCGTTGTCGATCTTGGAGGCGTCGATGACGGTCGCCCGGCGGAGCCGCTCCTCGAGCTGAGCGATCCGCTGCTCGAGCAGCGCCTGCTCGTTCTTCGCGTCGTCGTACTCGGAGTTCTCCGAGATGTCACCGAACTCGCGCGCTTCCTTGATGCGCTCTGCAACCTCGCGACGCTTGACGGTCGAGAGGTACTCGATCTCGGCCTTGAGCTTCTCCAGGCCTTCCGGTGTGATCGGGGTCTCGCGAGCCAAAGTTTGGGGACCTTTCCTCTCTCGTTACGGCCTGCGGTTGGCGCAAGCCTCACTCATGTACAAAGGCCCGATCCGCACGCGGTAAGTCGGGCGCGCGACTCGGGCTGAGCGCGCGATTATAGCTGGGTCAGGCGGCCGCTCCGAGGGGCTCGCGGAGCCGCTCGCGCAGGGCCGCGAGCATCGCCTCGACCTCCTCGAGGGTCTCCGCGCGCTGGTACGCGTCGGCCTCCTGGCCGCGCACGCCGAGGCGCTCCAGGTACCAGGGATAGAACTTGCGCAGGTTGCGCGCGGCCCGCTGCGGGCCCCAGTGCTCGCGCGCCCTGGCGATCACCCAGGCGAGCTCGTCGAGGACATCGTCGGGGTCCGGCCGGCGCACCGGGCGGCCCGTGAGCTCGGCGAAGATCCAGGGGTTGCCGAGGCTGCCGCGGGCGATCATCACCGCGTCGGCGCCCGACTCCTCGTAGGCGCGCCGGGCCCGCTCGGCGGTGCGCAGGCCGCCGGAGATGATCACGGGGATGTCGTGCCCGCGGTCGCGCAGCTCGCCGACCAGCTTGCGGGCGAGCGCGTAGTCCGCCTTGCCCTTGTGGTGCACCGCCGCGGGCCGCGGGTGGAAGGCGATCGCCGCCACCCCGGCGTCGTCGGCGAGGCGCAGGGCGAGCTGGTAGCCGAGCAGGTCGTCCGGCTCCACGCCCGAGCGCATCTTCACCGTCACCGGCAGGCCGCTGCCCTCCTGGGCCGCGCGCGCGACGGCGACGGCGCGATCGTGGTCGCGCAGCAACGCGGCGCCGGCCCCGGTCTTCAGGACCTTCTTCACCGGACAGCCCATGTTGAGGTCGATCAGGTCCGCCCCCGCCTCGGCCGCCATCGCCGCGGCCTCGCGCATCGCGTCGGGGTCCGGGCCGAAGAGCTGGATCGACACCGGGTGCTCGTCCGGGTGGATGCGCAGGAGCTCGCGCAGCGTCTTCTCGTTGCCGTACTTGATCGCGTAGCTCGAGACCATCTCGGACACCGCGAGCCCCGCGCCGTAGCGGCGCGCCTGCAGGCGCACGAACCAGTTGCCGATCCCGGCGAGGGGCGCGAGCAGCACCCGGTTGGGCAGCTCGATGTGCGCGATCCGAAACGGCTCTGTGAGCGGGGGCTGCACGGGTCTATGGGGTAGCAGATCGGCTCCGCCTCCGAGCGAGACCCGACGTGAGGCGGATTTGTTCGCCTATGTCGTACGAATCCGCCTCACCACCCGATGTGAGGCGGATATATGCGGCTATATCGAACAAATCCGCCTCACTCGGGGTGGCGGGCGGCTTCGGGGTCCGCCCGCCCGCGCCCTACGCGTTGCGCCCGCCCGCGCCCTACGCGTTGCGCTCGCCCGCGCCCTACGCGTTGCGCTCGTAGATCAGGCGCAGGCCCCTCAGCGTGAGCAGCTCGTCGATCTCGGAGATCGACTCGCAGAAGGGCACGATCGCCCTCGCCAGCCCGCCGGTGGCGATGAACGGGACGTCGCCGCCGAGCTCCTCGGCGATCCGGGAGGCGACGCCGTCGATCAGGCCCGCGAATCCGTAGACCACGCCCGACTGGATCGCGGCGCGGGTGGACTTGCCGATCGCGGCCGAGGGCGCGGCCAGGTCGATCCGCGGGATGCGGGCGCCGCGCTCGGTCAGCGCGGTGAGCGAGATCTCCACGCCCGGCGCGATCGCGCCGCCCACGTACTCGCCGTCCGCGGAGACGGCGTCGAAGTTGATGCCGGTGCCGAAGTCGACGACGCAGCAGGCGCCCCCGACCCGGTCGTACGCGGCCACCGCGTTGACGAGCCGGTCCGCGCCCGCCTCGTGGGGGTTGTCGATCCGGATCGGCATGCCGGTGCGCAGGCCCGGGCCGACGATGAAGAAACGCCCGCCCTCGATGTAGCGCTCGACGAGCAGCTCGTACTGGGCGCCCAGCGGGGGCACCACCGACGAGACGATCACGGCCTCGACGTCGGCGAGCGCCATCCCGCGCAGCGTCATGAACGCGCTGATGCGCTCGGCGATCTCGTCGCCGGTCATCCCGGCACGGGTCTGGAACCGCCAGTGGTGCAGCAGCTCCGATCCCCGGAAGGCGCCGAGGTGGGTCTGGGTGTTGCCGACGTCGACGGCGAGCAGCACGCGCGCAAAATACCCATGAATGGGCGGCCGGGCGCCCGCCGGCGGCCGCTCGCAAGCGCCCCGCCAGCCGCCGAAGCGCGAGACACGGCGCCGGGAGAGTGGTAGGAATGGGGTGTGCCGCGCGCGACGCTCTACGTGATCCCCGGCTCGCACCCGGCGATGGCAGTGCGGCGGATGCTCGAGTACAAGGGCATCGAATACCGCAGGGTCGACATGCTGCCGGTGGTCAGCCACGCCGTCCTGTTCGCGCTGCGCTTCCCCGGGACCACCGTCCCCTCGCTGCGCCTCGACGGCGAGAAGCTCACCGGCTCCCGCGCGATCTCCAAGGCGCTCGACCGCGTCCGGCCCGAGCCGCCCCTCTTCCCCTCCGACCCCGCCGAGCGCGTCGCCATCGAGGACGCCGAGCGCTGGGCCGAGGAGGTCCCCCAGCGCGCCGTGCGCCGCATCCTCTGGCAGGCCTTCAGGCGCAGCCCCGACTCGATGCGCAGCTACACCGAGGGCGCCCGGCTGGGGGTCCCGGTCGGGCTCGCGATCAAGACCGCGGCGCCGATCTTCGCCGCCGAGTTCCGCATGCACGGGATCAGCGACACGCGCGTCCGCGACGATCTGGCGGCGCTGCCCGGCATGCTCAAGCGGATCGACGACTGGATCGCCGACGGCACGCTCGGCGGCACGACCGCGGCCGACTTCCAGGTCGCGGGCTCGATCCGCCTCGCGATGACCCTGGATGACCTGCGCCCGCACATCGAGGGCCGCCCCGTGGGCCAGCACGCGCTGCGGCTCATCCCCGACTACCCAGGGCGCATCCCGCCCGTCCTGCCGGAGGCGTGGCTCGAGCCCCTGCGGGCCGCGAGCGGCGGCTCCGCCTAGCGCAGGGCCCCGACCCGCTCGACCCGCTGGCCGGGCCCGAAGCCGGCGAGCACGTCGGCGAGCCGCGTGCCGTCGGGCAGCTCGAGGCTGGGCTCGAGTTCGAGCAGCGGCACGAGCACGAAGCGGCGGCTCGTGACCTCGGCGTGCGGCAGGCGCAGGCGCTCGTGCTCGAGCTCGATGTCGCCGAGCAGGAGCAGGTCGACGTCGATCGGCCGCGGGCCGTGGCGCGGGCCGCCGAACGCCCGCCCGAGCTCGGCCTCGACCTCCTTGCAGACGTCGAGCAGCTCGAGCGGCTCCAGCGCGGTGCGCACCCGCGCCGCCGCGTTGAGGAAGTCGGGCTGGTCGAGGATCTCGCCGACGGGCTCCGTCTCGTACGCCGAGGAGACCGCCTCGACGACCACGCCGCGCGCCTCGAGGAGCTCGAGCGCGCGCCGCAGGTTCGCCTCGCGCTCGCCGACGTTGGAGCCCAGCCCCAGATAACCGACGCGCTCGGGCATCCCGCTCAGCCCTCGTCGTCCTCGTCGTCGTCGAACGGCCGCTCGTGCACGACCTCGACCGCGACCTCCTCGAGCGAGAGCGGCAGCGGCGGCTCCGGCTTGGCGGCGCGCACGCGCACGTGCTCGCAGCCGTAGCGCTCCACGAGCCGCTCGGCGATCACGTGGCACAGGCGCTCCAGGGTCCTGTAGCTGCGCTCGGTCGCTGCGAGGGCGATCAGGTCGCAGACCTCCCCGTAGTCGATGGTGTCCTCGAGCCGGTCGGTGAGCAGCGCGTCCGGCGACGGCACGTCGAAGCTCACGTCGAACTCGAGCCGCTGCCCCACCTCCTGTTCGGCGTCGGAGACCCCGTGGTGCGTGTAGATCGAGAGCCCCCGGATCTCGATCTCGACCGAGGCCTCCGTGTCGTTGCCGTGCGCGTCCATGCCGCGAATCTAGTCAGCGAGCGCCTCGCCCGGCTCCTCGCCCAGGATCGCCGCGGCCACGCGCAGCGCGTCGCGCACCTGCGCGACGTCGTGGACGCGGAAGATCTCGGCGCCGCGCAGGTACGCGAGCACGTTCGACGCGACCGTCCCGCCCAGCCGCTCGCGCGGCTCGCGCCCCGTGAGCCTGCCGATGAAGCTCTTGCGCGACGTGCCGATCAGGATCGGCCGGCCCAGCGCGCGGAACTCGCCGAGCCGGTTGAGCAGCTCCAGGTTGTGCTGGACCGTCTTGCCGAAGCCGATGCCCGGGTCGATCCAGATCCGCTCCTCGGCGATCCCGCGGCCGACCGCCCACTCGATGCGCTCGGCGAGGAAGCGCCGGATGTCGCCGACCACGTCGTCGTAGCGCGGGTCGTCCTGCATCGTGCGCGGCGTGCCGAGCATGTGCATGAGCACGACCGTGCAGCCCCGCTCGGCGCACAAATCGGCGAGCTCGGGGTCGCCGCGCAGCGCGGTCACGTCGTTCACGATCGTGGCGCCGGCGTCGAGCGCGGCGCGCGCCACCTCGGCCTTCGAGGTGTCGATCGACACCGTCGCGCCGTCCGCCGCGAGCGCGGCCACCACGGGCTCGGTGCGCTCGCGCTCCACCTCTGCGGACACGGGGTCGGCGCCGGGCCGGGTCGACTCGCCGCCCACGTCGACGATGTCCGCGCCCTGCTCGACGAGCTCCCGGCCGTGCGCGATCGCCGCCTCGGGATCGAGGAAGAGCCCGCCGTCGGAGAACGAGTCCGGCGTCACGTTGACGATGCCCATCACGCGCACGGCGGCCAACCTACCCGACCCCCCTTCGTCCCGTTCCGAAAGTCTCGCTACGGGCGCTTGGGGCCGTCGGAGCGCATCTCGGCGCTGCCGCCGGCGAACCCCGGGCGCGGCCGCGTCACCGGGCGCGGGCCCTCGCGGCTCGGCTTGCGCTCGGCCTCGGGCTCCGGCTCGGGCTGGCGCTCGGGCTCGGCCTCCTCGGACGGCCCGAAGACCTCCTCCTCGGACGCGCCCTCGAACAGCGCCTGGAACTGCTTGGCGTCGATCGTCTCGCGCTCGACGAGGATCTTCGAGATGCGGTCCAGCTGCTCGCGGTACTCGGTGAGGATGTCCTTGGCGGTCTGGTGGGCCTCCTCGACGATGCGGCGGATCTCGTCGTCGATCTCGCGCGCGATCTCGTCGGAGTAGTCGGGCTCCGAGGAGAACTCGCGGCCGAGGAACGGCTGGCCGCGGTCGTGGCCGAACACGCGCGGGCCCAGCCGCTCGGACATGCCGTAGCGCATGACCATCTGCTTGGCCGTCGCGGTGACCTTCTCCAAGTCGTTCGAGGCGCCGGTCGTGATCTCGCCGAAGATGATCTCCTCGGCCGCGCGGCCGCCCAGCGTCATCGCCATCGTGTCGTGCAGCTCGGCGCGCGTGGTCAGGAACTTGTCCTCGCCGGGCAGGGAGATCGTGTAGCCCAGCGCCTGGCCGCGGCCTACGATCGAGATCTTGTGCACCGGGTCGCAGTTCGGCAGCACGTGGCCGACGATCGCGTGGCCCATCTCGTGGTAGGCGGTGATCAGCCGCTCCTTCTCGGACATCACGCGGGTCTTCTTCTCGGGGCCCGCGATCACGCGCATGATCCCCTCCTCGAGCTCCTCCATGCCGATCTCGCGCTTGCCCGAGCGGGCCGTCAGCAGGGCGGCCTCGTTGATCAGGTTGGCGAGGTCGGCGCCGGTGAAGCCGGGGGTCTGGCCGGCCAGCGCGTCCAGGTCGATGTCGTCGGCGAGCGGCTTGCCGCGGGTGTGGACCTCGAGGATCTGCCGGCGCCCCTTGCGGTCGGGGCGGTCGACCACGATCTGGCGGTCGAAACGGCCGGGCCGCAGCAGCGCCGGGTCGAGGATGTCCGGCCGGTTGGTGGCGGCGATGAGGATGATGTTGTCCTTCATCTCGAAGCCGTCCATCTCGACGAGCAGCTGGTTGAGCGTCTGCTCGCGCTCGTCGTGGCCGCCGCCCATGCCGGCGCCGCGGTGGCGGCCGACGGCGTCGATCTCGTCCATGAAGATGATGCAGGGCGAGTTCTGCTTCGCCTGCTCGAACAGGTCGCGCACGCGGCTCGCGCCCACGCCGACGAACATCTCGACGAAGTCCGAGCCGGAGATCGAGAAGAACGGCACGCCGGCCTCGCCCGCGACCGCGCGCGCGAGCAGCGTCTTGCCGGTGCCGGGCGGGCCGTAGAGCAGCACGCCCTTCGGGATGCGCGCGCCGAGCGCCTGGAACTTCTTGGGGTTCTCGAGGAACTCCTTGATCTCCTGGAGCTCCTGCACGGCCTCGTCGGCGCCCGCCACGTCGCGGAAGGTGATCTTGGGCGCGTCGACCGACATGCGCTTGGCGCGGGACTTGCCGAAGCTCATCACGCGCGAGCCGCCGCCCTGCATCTGGTTCAGCAGGAAGAACCAGAAGGCGAAGATCAGGATGAACGGCAGCAGGTAGGTGAGGAACGAGAGGATCCCGCCGCCGCCGGTGCCCTCGATCCGAGTCTCGATGTCGTTGCGCTCGGCGATGTTGATGAGCCGGTCCTCCTGCTCGGGGAGGTAGCCGGTCGAGTACTCGGTCTTGTCCGTCTCGACGACCTCAACCGTGTGGTTCTTCTGGTTGAAGGTCAGCTTCTCGATCGACCCCGGATCGTTCTGGATCTGGGTGATGAACTCGTTGTAGGTCGGTGTCTCCTCCTGCTCGCCCGTGTTGATCAGGCGCTGGGCGAAGAACGCCAGCACGATGACGATGAGGATCGGAAAGAGGGCGCTGCGGAAGAACCGCCTCATCGGAAGGCCCTCAACTCATGTGACCCGCCCGGAAACACCGGCCGAGCGCTGCGGCGAAACGAAGAAAACGGCATGCCCAAAGGGTTCGTGGCCCGGCTCAAGTGATTCCAGACTAGCAGGGCGGCTCATTCCTGCTCAGGCTGCAGGGCGGCGACGAAACCGAGGTTGCGATAGCGCTGTGCATAGTCGAGCCCATACCCGATCACGAAGCGGTTAGGGATCTCGAAGCCCACGTACCTGATGGGCAGATCCACGCGCCGCCTCTCTGGCTTGGTGAGCAGCGCGCAGACCTCGAGCGAGCGCGGGTTGCGCGCGCGCAGGTTCCGCATCAGATAGTGCAGCGTGAGCCCCGAGTCGATGATGTCCTCGACGATCAGCACGTCGCGGCCCTCGATCGAGGCGTCAAGGTCCTTCAGGATGCGCACCACGCCGGAGCTGTCGGTGTGCGAGCCGTAGCTGGAGACGGCCATGAAGTCCACCTCGCAGGGGACCGTGAGCTCGCGCATGAGGTCCGCGATGAACACGACGGCGCCCTTCAGGACGCCGACCATGAAGAGGTCGCGGTCCGCGTAGTCGCGGCTCACCTCCTCGCCCAACTCGGCGATGCGCTGCTGGAGCTGCTCGGGCGAGACCAGGATCTCGCCGACTGCCGGATCGTTCACGCCCCCAGCGTAGACGGCGGCGCGCTCAACCGCGCGACACCGTGAGCACGACCGCGGTCCGCGTGTCCTCGCGGACGCGGAACTCCTCGCCCACGGCGACGCCCGCGACCCAGGCGATCCGCCCGCCGGAGACGACGACGGGGATGCGGTGGCGCTCGGACCGCGGGATCCCGCGGTCGGTGAAGAGGTCCTGCAGGCTCTTCGTGCCGCTCATGCCCAGCGGCCGCATGCGATCGCCGGCCCGCCAGGTCCGCACCTCGAGGTGGGCGCCGACGGCCGCGGCGTCGAGCGTGGCGAGCCCGGGCCCGGCCGGG